>DAOVIU010000323.1 GCA_030673585.1 Pseudomonadota bacterium
TCATCGTGGCCAATGATACCCACCCCTTTGAGATGTATGATGCCCGTCTCCAAAAGGACATTATTCTGAACAGGGGGGCCCTCGGGGGGCTATACACGGGGCTTTTCCATTCGCCTAGCTATCATGCCTTTTGTACCGCATGTGATATGCCCCTGTTGAATCGGGGGGTGATCACATACATGATGGAAGAGAGGGATGACTACGATGTCATCGTCCCCAAAACCCACGATGGACTCCACCCCTTACATGCCATTTATTCCAAGGAATGTTTAGAGCCGATGAGGCAGCTGCTTGATCGAAATGACCTGAGGATTGTCGATTTCTTTCACCAGGTTAGGGTAAAGTATATCGAGGAATTGGAGATAAAGAAGTTCGATCCTCATATGAGGTCGCTCATCAATGTCAATACCGAGGAAGAAATGGAGGCCATGCGGGAAATCCTGAAAAAGGTCCGAGAATAACAATCCATGGCATCGAAGATAGCCCCACTCATAGTGCTCCTTGTCTGTTTCCATTTTCCCATTCAACGGACTTCCGCTTCAGTTTCATCTACACCCCGAGAGAAGCTTTTGACCATTGCCATCGGTGCCTTTAACGATAAACTGTACAGTTTTGCGGAGAAGCAGTTCGAGGGATACGTCCAAACCTACCCCCATGGGCCCGATATTGACCAGGTTTACTATCTTCTCGGAAGGACCTATTATCTCCAGGGAAAGCTTATGAGGGCCAAGGAGGTTTTCCAGAAGGTCGTCCGTGAATTTCCCTCCTTTGGACAAATGGGGAACGCCCTTTTTTGGCTCGGAAGGACATGGTTCGAATTGGGGAACCAAGAGGAAGCGGTGAAATGCTATCGGAAAGTGGTCTTTCGGTACCCTGAAAGCGAACATATGGGTAATGCATGTTTTGATTTGGGTCGCATATACGTGGAACGGAAACGCTTTGTTGAGGCGGAATTCTATCTGAAGGAGTTAATGTCCCGTCCCGTTGCCGGCGATACTTTACTCCAAGCACAATACTGGCTCGGCCTCATTTTCTTTGCCCAGGGGCGATATAACGAGGCGGAAGATCAACTGGAAAGGTTGCTAAGAAACCCGGTCTCATCTCGCAAACCCTTTTTTCGAGAGGCCCTCTTCTTGCTCGCGGAAAGCCAGTTGAGGCTCGGCCACTATGAGAGAGCAAGGCAAGCCTACCTCACATGTATGCGATTATTTGCCAATGATTCCCTATCGGCGGATGTGCTGTTCGGGTTAGGCTGGTCCCAATATCAGTCAGGGGATCCACGAGGAGCAATCCAGACCTACGTGCAGTTCAAAAAGAAGTTTCCCGATTCGAAGCTATTCCCGGAAGTCCGGTTCCGTTTGGGAGAGATCTTCCTCCAGCAGGAGGACTATGCCAAGGCCCTTGAGGAGTTCAAGGGAGTGGTTGGGGATTTCCCCCAAAATCCGGTATTCGGTCAATCGCTTCTCTACATGGGATGGTGCCATCTCAACCTGGGACAATTCGAAGAAGCCGTAAAAACATCCCACAAAATCCTAAAGCTTCCCGCCCATGCGCAGGAAAAGAGCCTCTCTCAAGTCCTCCTGGGTGAGGTCTACTTTCACCAAAATAGATACTCGGAGGCCCTCCCCTATTATTTTAACCTGATCAATATTCCGGAATATCGGGAAAACGCCCTATTCAAAATGGCGAAGTGCTATTTCTATGAGGGGAAATTCAAGGAAGCATTAACGAATGTTGAGATATTGACCCTGGAATACCCCGATTTCAAGAATATGGAGGAGCTCCTCTTCATCAGGGGGGAGGCATCATCGAAGTTAGAGGACTTCGATCAAGCCATCCGTAGCTACCAACAGATAATAAAGGCCAACAAGATCGGGAGGTGGACCGCTCACGCCCTATTCAATCTGGGCAAAATTTACGTGTCCCGAAGAGACGTCGAAAAGGTTAAGGAGGTCTTTCACCGAATCATCGAGGAATTCCCGAACAGCCCCCTAAGCCCCGTGGCCGCCTTTCGACTGGGAACCATTTACTTCAACGATGGAAATCTGGAAAAAGCCTTGGAAGCGTTTGCCCTAGCCTTGAACGCAGATGACAAAGGGGTCTTGGCCGAGTCCCATTTTCGCCGTGGCGAGATCTATTTCAAGCAGGCCAACTACTCAATGGCCATGGAAAACTTCAAGACCATCAGGAACAATTTCAAGGACCAAAGGCCGTGGTATGAGCTCGCGCAATTTGAGGTGGGAAATATCCACAGGCAATTGGGAAAGATCACGGAGGCAAAGGTCGCTTACAAAAAGGTACTGGAGGATTCGAAGGACCCCGACTTGAGGGGTATCACCCAGAAATTGGTGGATGAGCTGGAGATGGAGGAAAGGGGACAGTAGTGGATCCGGATCGCATAAGGATTTCAGAAATAACCGAAGCTGATCTGAGGGATGTGCTAACAATCGAAGGCCTCTCCTTCTCCACGCCATGGAATGAAGAGATGTTCAAGTCGGAGTTATCCTTCGATTTCTTCCACAGTTTCGCCGTGAAGCTGAACCTCAACGGAACAGGAGACGTCCTGGTGGGATATATATGTTTCTGGCTGTTCTACGGTGAAGCCCATCTCCTCAATATCGCCGTGAAACCGGAGTATCGCCGCATGGGATTGGGTGCCCATTTGATACGATTTTTCGTCGACTTCTGCCGTGCCAAGAGGGCCAAAACCCTTACCCTGGCCGTTCGTTCATCGAACCATCCCGCCATCAAGATGTATCGGAAGATGGGCTTCCGAAAAGAAGGGATAAAGCTCCGTTACTATGTCGATAACGACGAAGATGCCCTCACCATGGGGTTGAAGCTGAACCAAGGATAGATCCATGA
>DAOVIU010000316.1 GCA_030673585.1 Pseudomonadota bacterium
ATCAGGCGACTGCCCTTCCGGCCGCGGTAAAAACCCCCCTGGATTTCCTCGCCCTTTTTATCGATTCCCATGGACAATTTCACCGTATCACGATCCGGTTCGTTGTCATATGGGGGGAGAACCGTCTTGATCGCCCGCAGCACCTCCAGCCTCTTCTGATGCGCGATGGGTCCCTTGGTTAGGTCGTAGATCTTCGCCAGAGCCATTGCCGAAGCAACGCAGATACAGGTTAAAACAATGATGAGCCTCAGGATGTCTTTCATGGCATTACCGCGAAGAGGCTGCCCGCCAACCAAAGGTCTTCGGCCGCATATAACGATCGATCAGCGGGGTAGCAGCGTTCATGAGTAGGATGGAGTACGATACCCCCTCCGGATATCCGCCAAAGAGCCGGATAACGATGGTGATGACCCCACATCCCGCTCCGAAGACCATCATGCCTCTATTGGTCACGGGAGAGGTCACCATGTCCGTGGCCATGTAGAAGGCCCCCAGCATCAACCCGCCCGTGAGGATATGGAAGAGCGGGTCCACATACTGATCCGGGTTGATCAACCAAAAAAGTCCGCTGAGGATGAAGACCATTCCGACAAATGTCACGGGAATGTGCCAGGTTATATACCCCCGATAGAGGAGAAATCCAGCCCCGACGAGAAGGGCGATGACCGACGTCTCCCCGATGCATCCGCCGATGCTCCCTACGAAGGGGTTCCATAGCTCCCCCATGGTAAACCCCTCCAGGGTTCCCTTGACCATGAGGTGGGTTTTCATGGTGCCCAGGGGCGTAGCCGTCGTCATGACATCTACGGCCCCGGAGAAAAGCGGGCTGGGTTTAACCCAGGTAGTCATCTGAACGGGAAAGGAGATCAACAAAACGACCCTCGCCACCAAGGCGGGATTGAAGGGGTTGTATCCCAATCCCCCGTAGATCTGTTTCCCGATAACGATGGCGATGGTGGAGCCCACAACGACCAACCACCACGGAACCGTAGGGGGCAAATTGAGGGCCAAGAGGATCCCGGTAACCATGGCGCTTCCATCGAAGATGGTCACTTTCCGTCCCATCATCCTCTGGGCTCCCGCCTCTATAGCCAATCCCGCCCCAACGGATAGGAGGATAACCCACAAGGCCCGGAGGCCGAACAGGTAAACCCCCACCAGCATGGCTGGGACCAACGCCGCCACTACCGAGTACATAATCCTCGGGGTAGATTCCCCGCCGTGAATATGGGGTGAGGATGAGAGGATGAATTGGCGATCTTCCATCACAATCCTATGCCGCCCTTTTTCTCCTCGCCAAGACCTCCGCCTTCGTATAGCGGAGCAGCTGAACTAAGGGAATCCTTGCCGGGCAGACGTAGTTACAGCATCCGCACTCGATGCAGTCCACCACGTCATACCGCTCCGCCTCGTCAAACATATCCCGCTGGGCAAAAACGGCGAGGACGGTCGGCATGAGTCGACTGGGGCACGTCCGTACACAGCTTCCACATCTGATACAGACGTTGGCAATCCTCTCCTCAACTTCGGATAAGGGCTGTACGAGGATACCGGAGGTTCCCTTGACCACGGGGACCTCCAGGCTGTACTGACTGACCCCCATCATGGGGCCCCCCATGATGACCTTACCCGCCTCCGTTGAGAACCCCCCACAAGCCTCGATCAGTTCCCTAATGGGGGTTCCGATCCTTACCCTCAGGTTCTTCGGTTCGCGGATCCCGGACCCGGTCACCGTGGTAACCCTCTCTGTCAAGGGGACCCCAAAACGGACCCCTCTGTATATGGCCGACAACGTTCCCACGTTTTGTACGATGACGCCCACGTCCATGGGCAATCCGCCCGAAAAGGGGACCTCCCTGTTCAAGAGGGTCTTGATCAGCTGTTTTTCAGCGCCCTGGGGATATTGAACCCTCAACGCGACCACTTCCAGTTCGGGAATATCCCCCGCCACTGCCACCATCTCCTCAATGGCATCGGGTTTATTCGACTCGATGGCAATGATCCCCCGATTGACCCCGAGACTCCGCATGGCGATCCTGGCGCCTCCGATGATGCTCTCGGGTTCCTCCAGCATCAACCGATGATCGGCGGTCAGGTAAGGCTCGCACTCAGCCCCATTGACGATGAACGTATCGATGGGCCTCTCCTTGGGCGGGCTCAATTTCACGTGGGTTGGGAAGGCCGCCCCACCCATCCCCACGATCCCCATGTCCCGGATGATCTCCTTCAATTCCTCAGGGGAAAGGTCCATATAGTCTTCGTGAGGCGTGAGATGGTCGGTCCACGAATCCTCTCCATCCGACTCGATTTCCACGGCGGGCAGGGACCTTCCCAGGGGATGCGGGAAGGAGCCGATGGATTTGACCACCCCCGAGATGGAGGCATGGACGTTCACGGAGACAAATCCCGTGGCCTGCCCCACGCGATCCCCCTTCTGTACCCTATCACCGGGAGAAACCGTCGCCTCACACGGAGCCCCTATGTGTTGGGACAACGGCACGACAACCCTCTCGGGAATCCCCAGCTCCGCGATGGGTGTATCCCCGGAAATCTTCTCCTCGGAGGGATGAACTCCTCCCTGAAATGAATACCGCACCTTCATCAGGCGGCTAACTCCAAAGCCGAATGCACCGGGGCCTTAGTCCGGATGGCCTCTTTCGGGCACCGATCAACACAGAGCAAACACCCAACGCACCTCTCGGCCAAGACCCGGTGAACCTCCTTTTTCTCCCCCTCGACGGCATCAACGGGACAAACCCTGGTGCAGATGCCGCAGCCCGTACACCTATCTTCCATAATCTCAACGCGAGGAAAGGGCTCGCCCCTTACCTCGATAGTCTGGGTGGGACAGCGGGGAATGCAGAGCCCGCAGACCCGGCACCGTTCATGGTCCAAGACGGCCAGGTTCCCATCCATGGAGATGGCGTCGAAGGGACAAACCCGGACACAGGTCTCGCAGGCGATACAGCCCACCGCACATATTTTCCTAACCTCGGACCCCTTCTCCTG
>DAOVIU010000221.1 GCA_030673585.1 Pseudomonadota bacterium
CTTCGCCCCCATCTCAGCTGCCATGTTGGTCAGCACCGCTCGTTGGGCCGGGTCCAACCCCTCGATCGTGTCTCCGTGCCACTCGACCGACATGTAGAGGGCTCCATCTGCACCAAGCTTGCCAATGACATGGAGCACCAGGTCTTTAGCCTCAACGCCGGCAGGCAGGTTTCCATGGACGACGATCCTCAGGCTCTCGGGCACGCGCAGCCAGAGGGAACCAAGGGCCCAAACCGATGCCACCTCGCTCCGTCCGATACCCGCGCCAAACGCGCCCATGACTCCCGCATGGGTTGTGTGGGAATCCGAACCCAACACCAGCTCGCCGGGGAGAGCGAGGCCTTCCTCAACTAAGACCTGGTGGCATATTCCTCGCCCTACATCGAAGAAGTGCTCGATACCCTGCTCTCGCACGAAGTCTCGGATGATGCGATGATTCTCGGCATGTTGAGTCGTAGGTGCAGGGGTAGCGTGATCGAGCATGATGGCATGCATCTGTGGGTCGTAGACCTTGACACCGCCCATCTGTTTGAAGATGTCCTTAATTGCCGCACTGTTATCGTGGGAAAGCGCCACATCAGGCGTAATTTCCACGACCTGACCAGGGACTGTTTGCCTCAACCCGGCCTTTTTCGCCAGTATTTTCTCAACAAACGTCTGGCCCACACCATATCCTCTTCTTCCTATCCACGCCGACGCCCGACAACTATCTGCGGTCCTACCCAAGGGGCTCCAAATATTCGGAAGCCCATTCAATGTCGAGCTCCACGAGCCTGCCATATGTCGGGATACCCGATTCATCCCAGCCAAGCATCTGGTAGTACACCTTTTGAGCCTGTTCGAGTTTCTCCGGATCGATGACAACATCCTTCAGAGGACCTTCTGATGGGGATGTGAAGAATCTCCGTGGCAACGTATCATCTTTTGCCGTAAACCCCTCACGGAGGTTGAATATCCGGGAAAGGGTTATTCCTCGCTCCACGGCTTTCATGAGCTTCCAGTAGCTCATCGGCCACCCAGTGATGGCTTCCATGGCGTCCCTTATGTGTTTATAACTCCATGGGACGAATAGACAGAGTCCCAAGTAGTTCCCCATCTGACGCCATAACCCCACATGATAGACCATTCGGGCCTTGCGAGTACTCATTTCGGTACTCGGTATTAATTCCGCCACATCTATGCTTTCCCAAGCGCCAGAATCCTTGCTCAAGCGATCGTCGTGGATACCACTACAATGATCCGCCCCTGTTTCGTGCACGCTGTAGTGGAGCCCCATTCCCTGCTTGTAACGGGGCTCATGCATGGGGATTTCCTCCCCCTTAACGTGCATGGCAAACTCATCGGAACCCTTTCCGATTTTCTCCGAGGCCCTCTTCGTCCCTTCGCCTAGAAGGCTCCCGAAGCCTTTTCTGAGGGCGATCCGCTCAACCATTTCGACCATGGCCTCCGCATTGCCGAAGGCCAGTTCTAAGCCGTCAGTGTCCTCCCGGGTAAGGATGCCTTTCTCAAAACACTCCATCGCAAACGAAATGGATACACCTGTTGAAATGGTATCTATACCGTAGCGGCAACAGAGCTCATTGGCTTTGCAAATGGCCTCGAGATTATCAATGCCGCAGTTAGAGCCCAGCGCGGCCAAGGTCTCGTATTCCGTCCCCCCGTAAATAGGATCTACTTTTGAAGGTCCGCCGATCTTCACCGTTCGTTTGCAGCGGACAACGCACCCGTAACACGTATCCATTTTCTCGATGTATGATTTCTCAAACATAGTTTGCGGGGCTATGTTTTTTACGCCGGGAAACCTACCGCCGGAGAAGTTTCGTATGGGGAGATTTCCCGTCTCTTCAAATGAGATCATGCCCGACCCCGTCCCATATTGCCAGAATGGACATTTATCCTTATAGTTTTGGGCCATCCAGCGCGATAGCTCCTTAATCTTTTCCTTATCAGCCATCTCAGGAGAGGTTTTCCCGCGCACCGCGATGGCCTTCAATTTCTTCGAACCCATAACCGCACCCAACCCCGTTCTCCCAGCCGCGTGAGAAATATCGTTCATGATACATGCGTACCGAACCAGCTTCTCCCCCGCCGGACCGATTATCGCTGTACGAATTCTCTTATCCCCAAGCTCTCCCCGTATTTCCCTCTCAGTATCGCCAACTTCCAACCCCCACAGGTTCTTCGCATCACGAATCTCCACGTTCCCACTGTCTATCCACAGATACACCGGCCGAGTCGATGCCCCCTCCACTATGATGGCATCATACCCCGACCTCTTGAGCTCTGCACCCCAAAAGCCCCCTACCTCCGCCTCGCCGAATGCGCCCGTAAGGGGTGATTTGGCCCCGATGCTATTCCTTCCGCTCCCCACAAGGGGATGTCCCGTAATGGGGCCTAACGCAAAAATGAGCTTATTTTCCAGCCCTAAAGGGTCAATTCCCCCCGGCACCTCTCTTAAGAGGGTATGGATGATAAACCCTCGACCGCCCAAATAGTGCTTGTAATAGTCCTCCGATGGTTCCTCCACCGAAAATCGACCGGCTGTGAGATCTACGCGTAGGATTTTCCCGTTATATCCTTTCATGTTCGGTCTCCTTCCCCCCTCATTGGATTGCCTCGCAGCGATAGCACGAGGGATTTCTATGCCCGCTTGGAGAGAGAGTAAAAAGTCTCACGGAAATTCAACGCGGATGGAGATTACCGCCTACCAAGTATCGTCAGGATTTTGCTGAAGCTCTTTTTTGTTATCCAGCAACCTCATCATATGACGGCTGCAAGAAAACCGTGAGATCCCTTATGTCCTTCAGTTTTTCTAACTCCCTCACCAGACCGAGGACCTTTTCCGCTCTTTTCCGGCTAATTACCATCGTTGCTAACCCGAAGAATTTTTCCTCCAGGTCCCTATCCTCCACCGGGTTCTCCGGATAGAAACCCCTTGGAAGATCTCCGTGTTTTTCCAAAATCCCTCCGCCTTTCACTTTGACCTGGATGGTTGCAGGATACTTCCCTGGAATCTGCTTATCCATCTCAGGATCTATAGTAAACTCCGTTTTAGCCCCTATTTCCGCCACCATCTTCATGAACTTCTTATCCCTCAGTCTCTCCATGGTGAAATCGTTGAGCGAACACTTCTCGGTTGCCAAAACCACCGCGATACAATAAGGATAGCTCATCGTAGCACCGACGATGGTCGTGGGGTGGGCGTCCGTGTGTCCATCGATTCCCAATGTGTAGCTTGTGAGCTTAATGTGTTCGACATCATCAATTTTGAGATTCTTTTCCCGCACGAAGTCCTGAATGATGTCCAGACCCGGAGGAAAGAACCCGCAGCATGCGTGTATCTTGATGTTTATATTCATAATCGACCATTTCGAACCCAAACCCTCCGTTACCTTCTCCGGATAATAGTTGAATTCCGGCCACTGGGTAAATGCCCGGAAAAATCCCTTCTCGGACTCCAAGATTGCCCTGGGACCCGTAAACCCCTTATCGACTAGGAGAGCGGCAATTACGCCTGATTGATTTGCCTTGCCCGTATGGAGCCTCTTCGACATGGCACCTTCATCCAGAAAAGCCAATAGACCGGCTGACTGCGTGCCTGCATGCCCCAGAGCTTGCTCAGTCTTATCCGTATCAAATGCCAAAATCTTCGCGCACGCAGCGGCACCCCCAAAAGGTCCCACACAACCATTGGCATGGAATCCCCTGGAACGCAACGCGGGATGGGTGGCATTTCCCACTCGCTGGCCAGCCTCAGATCCCAAGACCCACGCCATTATCAGGGTCCTTCCATCAATACCCTGCCGTTCACCCAATGCAAAAGTAGCTGAACCCATCGTCTCAGCACTATGGACGATGGACATCCGGCCCCAATCGCCCAATTCAACGACGTGAGACATGGTGCCATTCGCCAGAGCAGCATTTACACAGGAGCTTTTGAAATCCGAGGCCATAATCGTCGCCTCTTCCCTCCCCCCGAGCTGCCTCACGAACTCCACAATCATGTTCCCCTCTGGTCTCGTTGAGCCGGCTAAAGTAATTCCAATATAGTCCAGAA
>DAOVIU010000190.1 GCA_030673585.1 Pseudomonadota bacterium
TAGACCAGAGGGAGAAAAGGGGAGAGGGAATCGGAGTCGAATTCTTCGGACACAATGCCTCAACCACCCCTGCCTCGGCATTCTTTGCCATGAAAACCGGGGCGGCGGTCATTCCAGCATATGCTATCAGGCTGGAGGGGGGGAGGCATCGAATTGTGGCAGAGCCACCAGTAGAGTTGATCGAGACCGGTGACAAGGCCGAGGATATCAGAATCAACACCCAGCGCCACACGGCGGTTTTGGAGTCAATCATCAGGCGCCTTCCGGATCAGTGGTTTTGGATTCACCGAAGATGGGAGAGGAAGGAAAAGGATCGAACTCGATCCAGGATGCGCAAATATGGTAAATTTATCCGCGAGCCCGTAAAGCCGATGGTCATGAAGGAAGACGGATATGCGAGGCCCCCAAACGTATCTACAAGTGGGAGATAAGGTATTCCACAAACGGTTCACCTCTTGGGGCCGGGGCAGGGTAGTCGAGGAGTGGAGGTCAGAGGTTCCAGGTGGCTTGTGCTTTGTCCGCGTTGAATTTCAGGACGGCAAGAAGAGGGTTTTCGATAACAGTTTCGAGAGCCGAGTGTGTTGCTACTATAGCGGATTGACGTTGTTGGACCGTTAGTAGGCACCCTCATGTGTTTCCAATCCCCGCTCCTTCGCTTTTCCCCCGATCTTCCTCCCAACGTCCCTGGGACTGCATACCTGTTCGAGGAAGACATCCCTCCGAGTCAGCCCGTTGCGCGAGGCGGGTTTGAAATGAGGGGGGACGGTAGGCGAACTGGATTGAAACGCGAATACATGGAATTCCTCGTATGGCAAGGCTTCCTGAGGAGACCTAAGACAGAATTCTATTGAATCTTTTTCCGGTTTGAGTATACAATACCTCCATCGATAAAGAGGGCGATTAGCTCAGGTGGATAGAGCACAAGCCTCCGGAGCTTGGGGTCGGGGGTTCGAGTCCCCCATCGCCCTCCACGAAGATTCCCCCGTAAACCAACCATAGAAGCGTTCCTCCGTTTTTAGGAAATTGTCGTTGGCATTTGGTATCCCTTTGGAGGGGTTCATCTCATCGTGGACAACTTCCCACTTGCCTGAGGATTGAGCGGATCTTGTTGAGGAGGGATAATGGAGGAGGAGAGGATTTATATCGAAGCAGAGGGGGCCAGGATTGAGGGGCTTCTTTCGCCGGATAGAGGACCCTTCAAAGGAGCGATCATCATCTGTCACCCCCATCCTCTTTTTGGGGGCGATATGCACAACACAGTAGTCGTTGCTCTCGCCCGGGTCGCCGCAATGTGGGATTTTACCAGCCTGCGGTTCAATTTCAGGGGAGTTGGAGAAAGCACAGGCACATTCGGAGGAGGGACTTCGGAACAAAAAGACGTAAGGGGGGCCATCGACTTCCTGGAGGAGAGGAGAAAGCCGCCCGTGATCTTACTGGCAGGGTATTCCTTTGGAGCAATTGCCTGCCTTCCCGTTGGAGTAGATAATGAGCGGATAAGGGGTCTCATCGGGGTGGCCCCTCCGCTGGAGATGTTCGATTTCGGGTTCTTGAGGGATTGCCCGAAGCCGAAGCTCTTTATATGTGGCGAACATGATACTATTTGCCCTCCGTCGAAAATGGAGGAGTTCTTCCAGGCCCTCCCGGATCCCAAGTGGCTCCGGATCCTGCCCGGAATCGACCATTTTTTCCAAGGTAAGAAAGGCCTGTTCGAAGGGGCCGTAGGGGACTTCTTGGAGCGGATGGCTCAACCGTAAAGAAGGCGGTCAATGGCCCAGCCTAATCTGTATCTCCTCCTGCGACGAGAATATTTCTTGAGGTATCTCTTAACCTCGTCTTTTCTCTCTTCATCTCCCTCCAGGTAGGACCTGAGGAATCGGACCCGATCAGTTCGGGTAATCCAGAGGCCCTTGGGGCGCCATTTCTCCACCGATCGGTCCAAGCGCAACAGATTGGCGAACCATTTTTCGGATTCGAGGGGATGGATGAACATGGAACGGTCGAAATCGATGATGTAAAGAGATCCCAGCGTGTCCTTCCCCGTCTCCACGATGAAATTCTTGAGGTGGAGATCGGAATGGTAGATTCCCACTTCGTGCATTTCCCTCACCAGCCTCCCCGCTTGGCGTATGAGCTCCCTTTTTTCACGGAGCCGTTGTTGATCCCCCGCCTTACCCCATCGGGTGAAGTACTGAATGAGATCGACGGAGTTGCGAATTTCCCTGGAAACAAGATCACCCTTGTAGAAGGGCCAAAAGACCGGCCTCTTAATCGCGACGAGAATCTCCATCGTGGGCAATCCAGCCTTCCTCGCCATTTCGGTGATCACGAGTTCCCGAAATGGGCGAGTACCCACGAGGAAGAGGTCCTTGGTCAGTGCTCGAAAGATCCCACCGTGTTCATAATGGCGGATTATCATCCTCTCGGCACCCTTTTTTTCTATGGGGAGTGAGACGAGGACGCCCCTTCCCTCCATGAACTGAGCCTTATCCCTTTGCCGGCGAATAAGGGCTTCGGGGTTATGGATTTCCCGTTCCATCAGTCGATCTTTATAGAGCTCCCTGATGACCAGCTCCGTTTTCCCCATTTTAATCACGGAGAAGCCATGAGGTAACGTCGGAGGTGAATCCATCGTGGACAAATCCTTATGCCCTTTCAATATTTTCCCCACAGACGGATAAGACGGTAATGAATAAGCCTTTTCTTGTCAAGAAGTGGTTTTCCCAGCGATGCCGAAGGGCAAAGGGTTTGACAAATAGCAATGCTTTGATATAGATTTCATTAGGTTTATCCTTGCCTATAGGGGTTTCGGCATGGATTATGAAGCAGTTATCGGGTTGGAGGTTCACGCTCACCTGTTGACTCGGTCGAAAATTTTCTGCGGCTGCTCGACCGCATTTGGTGGGGAGCCCAATACGCAAACCTGTCCCGTTTGTACGGGCCAACCCGGTTCCCTTCCGGTGCTCAATGTGAAGGTGGTGGAGTTCGCCTTGAAAATGGCCCTGGCTTGCCATTGCGCAATTTCCTCCTATTGCCTCTTTGCCCGGAAGAACTACTTTTATCCAGACCTTCCCAAGGGATACCAGATCTCCCAGTACGAGTATCCCTTGGCCAGGGACGGGCATGTGGAGATTTCCGCCGACGGCGGACAAAAACGGATTGGGATCATTCGGATCCATATGGAAGAGGACGCGGGGAAGTTGGTCCACGAGGGAGCCTTCGAATCGTCGTCCTCAAGCTTTGTGGATTTCAACCGGACGGGAGTCCCCTTGATCGAGATCGTGAGCGGTCCCGATATTCGAACCGCTGAGGAAGCTGGCCAGTACTTGAGGAGTTTGAGGGATATCCTACGCTATCTTGAGATCTGTGACGGCGATATGGAGAAGGGTTCATTTCGGTGTGATGCCAACGTCTCAGTTCGTCCCCGAGGCCAAAGGGAATTTGGGACTCGGACTGAGCTGAAGAACATGAACTCCTTCCGTCACGTGGAAAAGGCCCTGGAATATGAGATGAAAAGGCAGATCACGTTGTTGGAGGGGGGGGAGAAGGTCGTCCAGGAAAGCCGGCTGTGGGATGAAGATCAAGAGAGGACCATCTCCATGAGGGGGAAAGAGGAAGCCCACGATTATCGGTATTTCCCCGATCCCGATCTGGTTCCATTTGAAGTCTCAGAGGCCTGGATTGAGGATATTCGAGGGACCCTTCCTGAGTTGCCCGCGGAGAAGAGGGACCGGTTCGTCGACCAGTACGGAATCCCGGAGTACGATGCCGGCATATTAACGGCATCTCGCGCCCTGGCGGATTACTATGAGGAATGCATAAGGCTCTCTGGGGAGGCAAAAATGGTGAGCAATTGGATCATGGGGGATCTATTGAGGGAGCTGAAAAAGGACGATCGGGAGATCGAGGAATGTCCCGTGACACCGAAACATCTGGCCTCCATGTTGAAGATGATCAAGGATGGAGTAATCAGCGGTAAGATCGCCAAAACGGTCTTCGAGGAGATGTACCGAAGCGGTAGGGAACCCGAGAAGATCGTCCAGGAGAAGGGGCTGGTTCAGCTGACCGATAGTGGAGAGATTCAACGCGTCATCCAAGGGGTTTTGGAGGAGAATCCGAAATTGGTGGAGGATTATCGAGAGGGGAAGGAGCAGCTCTTGGGGTTTTTCGTGGGACAGGTAATGAAGGCGACGCGGGGAAAGGCAAATCCCAAATTGGTAAATGAGCTCTTGAGGAAAAGTTTGTCGAAAGGGTAATGGCCAATTCGGTTTCAGGATTTTCCCATGAAATATGAGACGATCACATGGAGAGATGACAGGGTCCTGATGCTGGACCAGCGGAGGCTCCCGACAGAAGAGGA
>DAOVIU010000264.1 GCA_030673585.1 Pseudomonadota bacterium
GAGAGTATAGCCCTAAAAGGGTCAATCCAGGATCTGCCCTCAGTGCCCGCGCCTCTGAAGCGCGTCTTCCTCGCGGCCCTGGACATCCCCCCTGAATGGCATGTCAAAATGCAGGCGGCCTTTCAAAAGTACACGGACAACGCAGTATCCAAGACCATTAACCTTCCCCAGGATGCCACTGTGGAGGATGTGGCCAAGGCCTACCTCCTGGCATACGAGACCAAATGTAAGGGGATAACCATCTTCAGGTACGGTAGCAAGAAACACCAGGTTCTACACATAGGATTATCAAAACACATGCCCGTCCAGGCCAGTCCCGAATTCTCCGGGGATTGCCGAATCTGTTCCGTGTAATCCCCTTGTCGAACACGGACCACGGACACGGAAAGATGCGCTTCGGTTTTCATATCTCCATTGCCGGCGGCTTCTCCAAGGTCATCGAGCGGGCCAGGAGAAGGGGATGTGAAACAATCCAGCTCTTCTCGCGAAACCCCAGGGGCTGGGCCTATACACCTCTGGATCCGCAGGAGGTGAACCGGTTTCGAGAGGATTTCTCCCATTCAGCTATCTTCCCCCTCTTCGTCCACATGCCCTACCTTCCCAACCTGGCCTCCGAGGATCCGAGTCTCTCCGGAAAATCCCTCGATGCCCTTAAAGCCGACCTCGGACGGACCTCCAGCCTGGGAGCGGGCTACCTCATCATCCACGTGGGCCATCGGGTCCACCTTCCTGACGATGAGGCCATACAGCGGATCGCCGAGGGAATAAATGTGGCCTTCCAAAAGGTAAATAATTCGGTGATTCTCCTGTTGGAAAATACGGCTGGGCAGGGCACGGAAGTGGGCCACAATTTTTCCCAGCTCCGTAAGATCATCGAGGGAGTTGATGAGAGGGAGAGGATGGGGGTGTGTCTGGACACCGCCCATGCCTTCGCGGCGGGGTACGACCTGTCAAAGCCCGATGGGCTCGAGAGAACCTTGGCGGAATTCGAGAGAGAAATCGGTCTGGAAAAACTTCACCTGGTCCACCTTAACGATACCCGGTCTCCCCTTGGTGGACATGTGGACCGGCACTGGCATATTGGAGAGGGGAATATCGGGTTTGACGGGTTCACGAACATCGTCAATCATCCCCTTCTCGTTAACCTGCCCGGCATTATGGAAACTCCCCGAAAGGATGATGTGGAAGACCTGAAGAATATGGAGGTCATTCGCGGCCTGGTCAGAAATCATGGGATACCAAGTAACCCAATCACCCGTTGACCTTCCTTCTCCGTTTATTTCTCTCTGCCAGTGCTTATGTGATACGAGATATCTAGTGCGGGAGATTTGGGAGCGGGTGCGTCTGGCTTCTGGATTACAGGGTTGAGTTCTCGTTTTAACCAAGGGGGCCTATGAGGCTCACCGTCATTGCCGAGGAAATTTCCATCTGCACCCGATGCGATCTCCACAAAAGCCGCCGAAGAGCCGTCCCTGGTGAAGGTTCAGAGCGCGCGAGGATAATGCTGGTGGGGGAAGCGCCGGGAAGGGAGGAGAACATTCAAGGCAGGCCCTTTGTCGGCCGTTCGGGAAGAATTTTGAACGAGATTTTGAAAGAGGCTGGTCTGAAAAGAGAGGATCTGTTCATAACGAGCGTGGTTAAATGCAGGCCTTCACAAAACCGAGTGCCACGCAAAAAAGAGCAGGAGATCTGTATTCGAGCACATCTCAACCGTCAGATCGAGGTTGTCTCTCCAGCGATTATCTGCCTTTTGGGAGGGGTTGCGGCCAAGGCTCTTTTGGGGAGGGAACGGGTATCCGAAATCAGGGGAGAAGCCTCCCGGAGAGGAAAAGAGGTCTTTTTCCCCACCTGCCACCCGGCCGCAGCTGGGAGAAGCCGTTCCTGGTATCGTGCCCTTTCCCAAGATATGAAAAATCTCCATACCCTAATGCGATCAGAATAAGAAGGGAAGAAAAGTCCCGGTGCACGTGGAGTGAGTAATTGATAAAAGAAGCCGGGCATAAAGCCCGGCTTCACGTCCCAGGGGCGCTGACTAACTGGAAGTACCGAGATGCTCTATGTCTCAGGCTTTGGCGCACGAAAAGCAAAATCCCTCTGAGTCGCTCTCCTTATTCTCCGCATGACTCCCCATGACGAAATACCCATCAGGGCACTCGTATATCTGGCACCTTATATTCTTCATCTCAGGTTGAGATGCGCAGAGCGTTCTCAGAGAGGCGGAGGAATCTTCCATTCTAACGCATGAAAACTTCTCGTCTATCCGGCCTCCCATATCCCTTCTTATATCCAGGAGCGCATACCCCTCCGGACATTTATAGCACTCTGTCGTCTTCCTCATCTCACTCACCTCCCCTTATGTGAGGCTTCATTTTTCCTCTCTGTAAATATTATAAACTCGTTTTCGAGACCCTTTCAATGGAGGAATACATTCTCATAAATGGGGAGCAGCCCAAATTCTCCAAAGGAAAATGGCCAAGGTTCTTTCCCAGCTGCTTTGGATCAACCGTTCATGGATTAATCGCTTCTGCCGAGCTTAAATGGGGGAGGCAATGATTCCCTTTCTATGTCGACATTTCCTCAATTCCTGTTTCCCATGCGAGGGGCGAGGTCTGGCTTTCCGGCATATCCCCTTTGGACACAGACAGTCCCTCCCCTTTTAGCTTTGTATCCTACGCGGCCTATTCAATACTCACTATGAAAAACTCGCATTGCGAGGCGGTATAAACGGAATTTCTGATTATGTCTCGCCTTACGTCAACTTTGATGTGTCCCTTCTAAAAGCAAGGGTAATAAGCCAATCCGCAACGATCTGGAACCTGGTCTTGTACCGAGGGAGCATTGCCAGTTTAAACAATTTCCATAGGATCCATGCAATGAACCCTTTAAAGTGCCTTCCATAGACTTCTGCCACCCCAAACATAAATCCCAACGAGGCCATATCACCACGGCAATTGAAATGAAAGGGTGGGATTTCCCTTTCTTTCATTCCAAGGAGAAGCTTCTGAGCTACATACCTTGCTTCCTGCACGGCAACTGAGGCCGTAGGGGGCAATGGATCCCCGTTTTGGCGAAAATGAGCCCCATCTCCAATGGCGAAAATCCCTGGGTAGCCGGGGATCTCGAGATGGCCATCTACAATAATACGACCGCTTCGGTCCCGCTTCACCTCAGGCCCTAAGGAGATAGCCCCGGCTTTCACCCCTCCCGTCCAAACCAATATACCAAAAGGTATCTCCTTTCCATCCTCCAGACCAATGGAGTCCTCAGTAGCCCACTGGATTGGGGAGTTCAAAAGGATCTCAATCCCCATCCATTTCAACCTTTTGGTGGCGACTTGGGAAAGGTACCGAGGAAATGATGGCAAGATCTTGTCCATGGCCTCGATCAAAAGTATGCGAAGCTCAGACCGTTCGAGCTCAGGATAGTCTTTATCGAGGATTATGTTAATAAACTGGGCAATTTCAGTGACCACCTCGACCCCTGTACATCCTCCCCCGGCCACGACAATGGTCAAGAGCTTTCTCCTTCTCCGGCCGTCTTTCTCGAGGGCCCCTTTCTCCAGGATACCGACAAGCTGGTTTCTGA
>DAOVIU010000116.1 GCA_030673585.1 Pseudomonadota bacterium
CGGAAACCTGGCGGCAGTATCGGCTGAGGGACAGATCAGTTTCTATGAAAACGGCCTATGGATGTTCACACACCCCGATCTGCTCACGGCGGAGGAATCGGTCCACTTCGCCCTGCTCCAACATTCCGATCCCAAAAGAATCCTCCTGGTAGGTGGCGGGATCTCCGGCTCCCTGGCTCAGATATTAAAACACCCCACGGTTTCCGGAGTGGACTACGTCGAATTGGACCCCAAGCTCATCGCGATGGGAAGGCGAATCCTTCCCCCGAAAGCGACTCGGGCCCTGAATGATCCGCGGGTCCGTCTCATCCACGCCGATGGCCGCAAACACATCAAGACCACGGAGTCGCGGTATGATGTCGTCGTCATCAACCTCCCGGATCCAATGACCGCCCAGCTCAACCGATTCTACACCGTGGAATTCTTCCAAGAGGCGAAGAGAATCACCCTTCCCGGGGGCATCCTCTCCCTCAGCCTCACATCCTCGGAGAACATCATCGGCCCAACGCTCGCGCAGCTCCTCAACTCGCTGCATCGGTCCATGTCCGTAGCATACAGGGACGTCCTCGTCCTCCCCGGGGGCACGGCTCGCTTCTTCGGCTCCATGGAAGCGGGGACTCTGGTTTCCGATCCTCAGGTCTTGGTGGACAGGATCAGGGAGAGGCATTTAGCGCTAAAATACGTGAGGGGATATTACCTCTTATTTAACCTCTCCCGGGAAAGGTTGGACTATTTTCAAGGAATCTTGCAGGCGGCCAAAGGGACCAGGATCAACCGCGATCTCACCCCTTCCTGCTACTATTGCGACAGCGTGCATTGGAGCGCTCAATACACGCCGCGGTTGAAGGGGATAGTCCTCTTTATGGGCCGGATCGAATCGATGTGGTTTCTTCTGCCTGTCGCGATAGTGACCGTGCTGTTGCTCTCCTTCGCCCGCCGAAAGGCCCGGGAAAAGGCCTTGAATCCCGTGGTGCTCTATGCCGTTTTCGTGACGGGGTATTCCGAGATGACCTTGAACGTGGTCCTCATCCTGGCCTTTCAGATCCTCTACGGCTATGTCTACCATAAGATCGCCATATTGATAACCGCTTACATGATCGGCCTGATCCTCGGAAGCTGGCATATCACTCCCTCATGAGAGAGGGGGAGGAAACCCCTGCGGGCGCTGAGGCCCAATCAAGGGGCCCGTGCCCTGTATCCCGTCCTCCTTCTCGGGGTAATCACCTTGTTCCACGGCTCGCATTACCTCCCGTTAACATCGTCCGTTCTGGAGGTTGGATTTCCGCTCTTGACCCTGGTGGCCGGCTATCTGGGAGGATTGCACTTTCCCCTGGCCAATGCCATATATTTGGCCGGGGGGAGGGAAGTGGGAAAAGTTGCCAGCCTGGTTTACGGAATGGATTTGATAGGATCATCGGCTGGAGCACTTTCGGCCGGAGTCATACTGCTTCCCGTATTGGGAATTTCCGACACACTCTACTTGATTACAGCCCTCAACCTCTCCGCGCTGGGATTGCTCGGATTTATCCATACATTAAAGGGTCGATAGGGAATTGATGGACGGGTTTTTAGATCCATATCCCAGGCACGATGTGTCCGCAGTAACGGCATTTTCGCCCGATCAGCTGGTTCTGGAGGATGCGGTAACCTATTCGCTGGATCAGTAACTTCTTACAGTCGGAACAGTAGGTGTTCTCCCCCTCGTGGCCGGGCACGTTTCCAATATACACGTATTCCAGCCCGACGGAAAGCGCAACCCTTCTGGCCCGCTCCAGGGTCGCTACGGGCGTCGGGGGCAAGTTTTTCAGCTTATACATGGGATAGAATCGGGAAAAGTGAAGGGGGGTATCCGATCCCAGCTCTTCTCTGATCCAGGTGCACATCTGCCGAATCCTATCCATGTCATCGTTTTTCGTGGGGACCACTAAATTGACGATCTCCACATGGACCCCTTCCCTTCTTAAGGTCTTGAGGCCGTCCAGGACCGGCTGCAGCGTTCCTTCAGTGAGGCTTCGGTAGTACTCTTCCGTGAATCCCTTCAGGTCAATACAGGCCGCATCAAGGACTTTACAAAGGGCCTTTAAGGGCTTTTGATTGATGTACCCATTGGAGTGGCAGACGTTGAGAATCCCCTCTTTTTTGGCCAGGGCGCCGATATCGTACATGTATTCGTAGAAGATGGTGGGTTCCACATAGGTCGAGGCTATTGATTTGCAGTCCGTCATCTTTGCCGCTGCCACAACCAACTCGGCGGGCATGTCGAAATTTGCCGTCTCCTCAGGCCTTGCCTGGGATATCTCATAATTCTGACAGAATTTGCAGTCGAAATTGCACCCCGCCGTGGCAATGGAAAATGAACCCGACGCCGGAAGGACATGGAAGAAGGGCTTTTTCTCTATTGGATCTATATGCCAGGTGACGGGATTTCCGTACACCAGGCTATAGTATTTGCCGTCGCGATTCTCCCGCACCTCGCAGTACCCCCTCTCTCCGCCTGAAACCACGCATTCCCTGGGGCATAGGTCGCACCGGATCTGTTTGCCCTCCAAGGGCGTGTAGTAGGGGGAAAGCTTTGTCCTAATCAGGCCCCATTCCCTCCTGATATTATAGGCCTCGGCCCTTTTCACTACAGGGAAAAGGGAGGGAATGCTCGCCAGAGAGGAAAACAGAAGGGAATATTTCGCACAGGTCCCCAAGAATTGCCTTCTGCTCATCCCTTTTCGAATGGATTTCTCTCTCATACCGGGAACCTTGAATTGATTACCTCGAGCCCAGAGGGCTGCTCTTTCCCCTCCTGCTGGCCCGTCAACATCGGGAGCTCCGTTCCTTCCCCTTAATGAAATCCCGCATCCAAAAAGGTTTAAAGAATATCGGTGAAAAAGTCGCCTTTTCCGGGTTTTCGAGAGATCTTTTAGAAGATATCGGCGGAAAAAATCGAAATGACCACATCCTTATCCGTCCAGGCATCGGTGGGCAATCCGGCCTTGAGACAGGTGTGCTCCAGAAATGTCTTCCGATCCCAGCCGCATTCCGTAGCCACCTGGGGAAGGAGAAGACCGGAATAGTACCCCTTTTCTATGAGGATCCCATGCTTCCCCACCTCGACCTCATCAACATGCTTGATTCGTCTCAGAGGGGTGAGCGCGGAGATCTCGATCTCCAAATCGGGAAGTTCCTTTTCGGTCACCGGGTCAAATCGAGGATCGTTGAAGGCTGCCTGGGCGGCCATTTCCTCAACCGTCTCATAGAGCGGTTTATAGGCTTGTACGTAGCCAATACATCCCCTAAGCTGGCCTTTCTTGTTAATGGTAACAAATGCTCCCCTCTTCTCCTTTAACATCTGGGAGTCAACCGCAAACTCCGGCACCGGCTTTCCCCGGGCTTTGTTCTCGACCACCGTCTCGGCGATGTGTCGAAGGGTCTTTTTGTCTTGGTCGCTCAACCCTAAATCTACCCCCGCCCTTTCGCGTTCCCTCATCTCCCCCCCCGTGTTGCCCTATCCGGGGAATTATGGTACCTCTTTCCGTTCCCCGGTGCGATAAAAAACCCCCGCCAAATAGCCCACGGTGTAATTGCCAGGCCTTTTATCACCGGTCACGTCCCCGGAATTGGTGAGCTTCAAAACCCTTCCCCTGTCCCCTCCCAGGGCTTTAGCCGCCATCATCGCCGTCAGAATGGGACCTTCGCCGCAGGCCTGACACCTTCCCCCTCGCAAATCCTCCGCCAGCCCATCGATGTCGAACTGGTCGACGTGGCGGGCCAAAATCTCATCCTGCGCCACCACCTGCTGGTAATTATAGCCGTGGGTCAGGTCGGAGCTGGCCACAATGAGGCAATTCCTATCCTTCACCGAGTTCGCAATAGCCTCCCCAAGGGACTGGCATATCTCATAGCCCGCTCCGCCCATCAGGACAATGGGAACCAGCTTATACTTCTCGAGGGAGACTTGGAGAAAGGGGAGTTGAACCTCCAGGGAATGTTCCCCGGCGTGGGCCTCGGGAATGAACTGAAAACGCCTGTCAAACGTCATGATCTCGTCACACATCTCCCCATCTACGGTGACCACCCCCAAGGGGGTCCCAAATCCCCCGCGATGATAGATTGAGGCCCCTTCAAAGGGCCACTGATGGCTGGGGGCGATCACGATGACATCATCGAAATCCATCCCCTCCACTAACTTGTAGGCATAGGCGGCCACCTGGCCCGAATATGCGTAACCGGCGTGGGGGGAAATCAGGCCAATAACCTCTCCCTCGACGGCGGCTTTCTCCGCATCTCTCAAATACCCCCTAACGTCATCGGCCAGCGCATCCGGGTTTGAGGGGTAGAAGGCTCCGGCAACAGCCGGTTCTCTCAGATTCTCCATAGAAACACCTCATCTCAAAAAATTTCTGCGAAGAAGACATAAATTATCGTTTCCCTGTCCTTCCAGGCATCTTTGGGCAACCCGGCCTTGAGACAGGTATACTCAAGGAACGTCTTGCGATCCCATCCATGCTCCATAGCCACCTGGGGAAGGAGAAGGCCGGAATAGAACCCTTTTTTCATGAGGATCCCATGCTTCCCCACCTCGATCTCATCGACCTGCTTGACTCGTCTCAGGGGGGTCAGCACGGAGATCTCGATCTCCAGATTCGGGAGCTCGGCCTCCGTAACGGGGTTAAAACGGGGATCATTGAATGCCGCTGCCACCGCCATTTCCCCCACTATCTTGTACAAAGGCTTATTGCCTATAATATGGCCAATGCACCCCCTGAGCTGACCACCTTTCTTAAGGGTTACAAAGGCCCCCTTCTTCTCCATTAAGGCCCGGGACTCAACCGTAAAACCCGGCACCGGCTTCCCCCGGGCCACATCTTCTATCACCCTGCGGGCGATGCGGTGCAACAGCTGCTTCTCCTCCTCCGTTAGCCCTTTCGGCGATTTCTCGAAGGCCTGGTACAACGCGGCAGCCATGTATCCCACTACGTAACTTCCGGGGCTTTTCTTCCCGGTTACATCCCCGGAATTGGTCAACTTCAGGACTTGCACCCTATTGGCGCCCAGGCCTCCAGCTGCCATCATGGCCACCACCATGGGTCCCCCCCCACAGGCCTGACACCTACGGTTCCTCAAATCCTCCTCCAAACCAGCGATATCGAACTGCCCCACGCGGCGGGCGAGGACCTCATCCTGCGCCACCACCTGTCGGTAGCTATAGCTATGAGTCAAGTCGGTACTGGCTATGATCAAGGCCCTTCTCCCCTCGAGGGATTTGATAATCGTCTGACTTAATTGTTGACAAACCTCTAGGTTCCATGTGGGGCCCATTACCATCGGTACTAAGCTGAACCCCTTGAGGACACTCTGGAGAAAGGGTATCTGTACCTCGAGGGAGTGCTCTTGGCTGTGGGCCTGAGGGAGGTAATCGATGATCTTGCTCTGCTGGACCATCCTCCGGGAAAGTTCCTTATTGATAGGCACAATCCCCAAGGGAGTCTCGTATCCATCGCCATCGTATATGGATGCCCCCACGAAATCGACCCGGTGGCTGGGGGCGATCACGATGACATCATCGAAATCC
>DAOVIU010000148.1 GCA_030673585.1 Pseudomonadota bacterium
CTAGTCGCCCAAGGGTTTAAGACTTTAAAAGTCTACTGTGGGCGGGAAACCCCTGACTCGGATTTGGAGAGAATTCTTGCAATTCGCAATGCCGTCGGAGAAACAATAGATCTCTATGTTGAAGTCAGCCAGCGCTGGAGTTTCAAAACCACGCTGAAGCTGTTGCCCCACTTAGAAGAATTGGGAATTCTCTTTCTCGAACAGCCTATTTCTTCCCATCTGCGCAAGGAAATGAGGATTCTCCGCGAGCGTTCTCCCATCCCCATAGCCGTTGATGAAAGCGTTTTTAGTCCTGAAGATATTGCCCTGGCCAAACAAGAGGGCATAGCTGATATTGTAAATATCTACGTTCTGAAAGCAGGGGGGATTTACAATGCGAAAAAAGCCCTTCACGTTTCAGAGGCCGTAGGGCTAGATGCTTTCGTGGGAAGTTTTAACGAGCTTAGCATATCGATCGCGGCTGGTGCGCATTTATCGGCCACCATAACGAACTTGCCCTATCCCTGCTACTTAGTGGGCCCAACGCTTCACGAGGAAGATATCTTGGCGGACCCGCTTGATATACGGGAGGGAATGTTCCATCTAACCGACCGTCCCGGGTTAGGGATTCAGGTAGATGGTAAGCAACTGAAAAAATTCAGTGTTTAGTCTTGAGATTGATTTGATACAAAGCAACACAACAATTTTTTTTATAATTCTTTGGCAACATCAAGGATTAAGACATTATGATTGAGATATTTTCTCTGGAGGGAAAGACGGCCTTTGTCTCAGGGGCGAGTCGGGGATTGGGCCGTGAGATGGCGCTGACCCTGGCTGAAGCAGGTGCCGATGTGGCCTTGGCTGCTCGAACTGTTGTTGGATTGGAGGAGACGGCCGAGAGCATTCGGAAACGAGGGAGGAAAGCCCTGGTTTGTCCCATGGATATTTCGAATATCGATGCCATCGAAAAGGGGGTCGATGATGCCGTTGGAACTTTCGGACGCATCGACATCCTGATTAACAATGCGGGGGTCGCACAGGGGGAAAAGGCGGTCATCGAGATGACTGCCGAAACCTGGGATAGGGTCATGAGGGTAAATCTCAGGGGTCATGTCCTTTGTACCAAGGCCGTTGGGAGATATATGATCGAGAAGCGTTACGGGAAGATCATCAATATCTCGTCCGCGGCGGGTCTTGTCGGCGTTGCTTATATCAGTGGTTACTGCGCCAGCAAGGCGGGGATGATCCAGTTCACCAAGTCGCTGGCCCTGGAGTGGGCGAGGTTCAATATTCAAGTGAATGCTATCTGTCCGGGGTTCTTTGTGACGGATTTAAACCGGGAATTCCTCAAGACCCCTCGGGGGCAGGAGCTCATCAATAAAATGCCCATGCGCCGGACTGGGGATTTAAGGGAGATTCGAGGTCTCATCTTACTCTTGGCTTCAGATGCCTCCAGCTTTATGACGGGATCGGTGGTGACAGTCGACGGTGGTCAAACCATATAGTGAGTCTGGGTCGTTTCAGATATATCTACCTTCCGTATCGCCCAGTTGCTGGTCCTCCGTGTCCTTTTGACAACAGCTCTCGTTTGAAGATCTCGACTACGACTATTTCTGCCAGTCACCTAAGGATGGAAGCTCCACGGCTTTAGGGCATAAGCTCCTTTGAAACTTCTGTCAGTCCGAGAGCATCAAGGGTTTCTTTCAGAGGGACACCATTCTCGTCCCACCCACGAAGCTCATAGTACCAGGAAAGCATTTGGTCGTACTTTTCCCTATCGAGCTTTGCCCCTTTCAGTTCTCCATGGGGCAGGGGCTCCTCAAACCAGCGGTCAGGGGGATAGTCCCACTGGCGATTAAAACCTTGGTTTTCCCTTACCCAATAAGCTCGCATAAGGCTGTAGATACGGTCACCGATTTTATATAAGTCCTCCAGGTTGAGGCGATTACCAGTAATCGCCTCAACATAATCGGGATACCAGTTGAAATCCAGGTTTACCTCTACCCATGGAAAGCGGCACACGGTCGCACTTTCGAAAAAACCTCCCCTTATCCTTTGAAGTTCGATGACTTTTTCAACCTTTTCCTTGTTATAAGAAAATCGGTCAGTGGAGATTTCCCATGCGATGACCCAAGCATCCTTATGATGCGCACCAATTGGTGAGGTTCCAAAGGAAAGGGCCATCCCCGGACATGCGTGGCAATTATACCCCGAGATCTCCAGCCCCTTAACCTGCATCGCCCAGCGATGAGAACCTTTTCCAATGGTCTCTGAGGCTGTCCGAACTCCATTCGACACAATTTTGCCCAACCCTTCTCCCCTTCCGATGTCCCCTATGAGCTTCTGGGCCGCTTCGAAATCGCCCCACTCAATCGCTTCCGATATCAATCCTTTTTCCGAAGCCTCCATGAGAAACGCGATACAGCTTCCCAGCGAAATTGTGTCTAGCCCCCATTCATCTGCCATCCGGTTTAACAGGGCCACCTGACGTAGATCCTTCATGCCAATGTTGGGGCCCAACAGCGCTACATTTTCGTAGTCTAGCTCGGAGAGTTCCGTGCTCGAGTCCCTCACGATATTTCCGCACTGCATGTTACACATAGGACATCCCTTTCGATCCACCTTGATCTTCTGGAGCATATATCCGTCCAATTCCTTTGAGTGTTCAAAAATTCCCTCTCTGAAATTGTAGGTGGGCAGACAGGCATTTTCGTTACACCAATCAAAGGCCTGCATGGTCCCTTGCCCTATCCAGAAGTCGTAATTCTCCTTCGACTTGATCTCCGCATATCCCTTTTTCCCGATCTCTTTCAATCTGTTGCTGTTATCTGCGGTTGGGATCTCGCCGCTTCCCTTTATAACCACGGCCTTTAGATTTTTGGAGCCCATCACGGCGCCCATTCCAGGCCGTCCCGCTGCTCTGCCTTTTTGAGACATCACGGTGGCAAAGCGAACTTTGTTTTCCCCACCAGGACCAATGACAAGAACCCCAGTCCTTTTACCGTGTTTTTTCTCCAGGATATCCTGAGCTTCAAACGCGTTTTTGCCCCATAATTCCGGAGCCTCGACGATCTTAACCTTCTCATCCTCTATGAGCAGGTAACAGGGTTTATCCGATTTTCCTTCCACCGCGGCAACATCATAGCCGGCTTTCCTCAGGTGAATCGATGCCATAGTTCCTATGTTTCCATCCCCATAACCACCCGTAAGAGGGCTCTTGGATGCAATGACCATTTTCCCCGAACTGGGGAGAGGTTGACCTGTGAGGGGTCCTGTGGAAAAGACAATTTTATTCCGCTCAGAGAGAGGATCTACATTCCTTACCTCGTCCCATAAAAGTTTAAGGGCAAATCCCCTTCCCCCCAAGAAGTTTCGCTTCATCTCATCGGAAATCTCTTCTTTGGATACCTTACCATCGGAGAGATTTACCCTCAGCAGTTTCCCAGCATATCCCTTCATTGTTATCCTCCTCTGCTTGTCAATTTTTCGTCCCTAAGAAAACTTCTTTCTCACCTAAAAAGGTGAGCTACATCCGTCTTCAAACTGAACCCTTTCATCGCATAATCTCGGAAGGGAACGTATTGAAGATAGTGAGGAAGGCTGAGCGCTTGATTTTTTTGCTCAGGAGATGGAATTGAGAGCCTGATTCAGGTCATCAATGATGTCCTGAACGTCTTCAATGCCCACCGAAAAGCGGACTAAATTATTTTTTATCCCCGCCTTGACCCTTTCGGATTCGGAGAGCCTTCGGTGCGTGGACAAGGCAGGTGGGGAGGCGAGGGATTGGATTCCGCCCAAACTCACGGCAAGCCGGCATATTCGTAGCCTCTCGAGGAATTGTCTCAGCGCATCGCTTCCCCCCTTCACCTCGAAGCTTACCATTCCGCCGAACCCCTTCATCTGGCGCTTGGCCAGTTCGTGTTGTGGATGGCTCTCCAAGCCCGGGTAGTAAACTTGATCAATACAAGGATGGTTCTCCAGAAATCGAGCCACCTCCATCGCATTGTTGTTATGGGCCTCCATTCGAACCTTGAGGGTTTTGATTCCGCGCATCAAGAGCCAGGCGGATTGGGGGTCTGGAATGCCCCCAAATACATACCGAAAGAACGAGACGTTGTTGATTAACTCCCCGCTTCCAGCAATCACACCGCCGAGGAGATCAGCATGTCCCCCCAAATACTTCGTAGCACTATGTATCACCAGATCAATGCCCACCTCCAGGGGTTTCTGGTTGAGGGATGTGGCAAAGGTATTGTCCATGAATGTCGTAATTCCATGTTCCTTTCCGATTTTGGCAACCTCGGAAATATTCATCAGTTTCAACAGGGGGTTCGAAGGTGATTCGAAATAGATAACCTTTGTGTTGGGTTTGATCGCATCCGAGAGCTTTTGGGGATCGGTGGTTTTCACCAGATCAATGACCACCCCGTACCGAGGGAGCACATTGGCGAAGAAGTTGAAGGTTCCCCCATAGAGGTCGTAGGAGGAGACGATGTGGTCGCCGGAGGAAACCAAGGAGAGGATTGCAGTTGTGACGGCGGCCATGCCCGATGAGAAGACCACAGCCCTTTGAGCCCCCATGAGATCGGCGAGCTTCTGTTCCACGGCTTCGAACGTAGGGTTAGTATACCGGGAATAATAGTATCCCTCCGGGGGGTCTGCCATAGCCTTCTTAAAGGAATCGAGATCGGTAAAACCGAAAGTCGATGCCTGATAGATGGGTGTAGTTATTGATCCCGTGAGAGGACAGAGCTTCTCCCCGCTGTGTATGGATTTTGTCGAAAATCCCTTATCTTTGGTACCCACTAAATCTTCTCCCTTGAATATTCATGAGGTTGCACAATGGATCCGAAGGTAGCCCTTTGTGATGGTATACGAGGAGACCTCTCAGGTTTTCTGCTCAGGGAACTGTGATGGTAAAATCACCACATA
>DAOVIU010000207.1 GCA_030673585.1 Pseudomonadota bacterium
GGGAACCCCTTCCCATTCAACCATCATCCCCTTTTTGAATAAGGTCGATATTCCCGAGGGCCTCGAAAAGGGGAAAGCGCTGGCCATGCGGATACTGGAGAAGGGACATCCTCAGATAAACAGGGTTGTATTGGGACACGCCATCAGTGAAAAGCCCGTGGTTGCCGTGGTCTCGCGGAAAGGGGATGCATAAGTACCGCGCTCTATGGGCCTGTTGAGGACAAAAAATGTCACCCTGCCCACAATCTCACCTTTACCCCTAAGGAAAGGATATGGTTTATTCTCCATTGATAATGTCTAAGCATCTATAATCATTGGCAAATTTTTATAATTGACCACGCAAGTCAAGCATTGTGGAATGATGTTTTAGACCTGGAAGGCTTTTGGTATAAATCTTGCTTGATTCATAAAAAAAAGAGCCGAAAAGCCACACCCGTCGTAAGGCGGGGTCGTCCGCCGAGGAAAAAGGCGGAGGGAAAGCCACGGGTCCCCAAATGAGGGGATAGCCGGGTTGCCAAAACTCATGATACCGAAAAGATCGGTATGTATACAAAACCGGGCTTTCCCACATGGGTGCCCGGTTTTCTTTTCGAGAAACGAACATATTGGAGGAAATTAGAAGGGTAAAATGACCATGAACACAACAATACCATCGGAATTGGACGAAAGCGCCTACTCCTTCTCCACCACAGATGCGGGGCCCAAGCGCGCTCCCAAGGGATTTAGTGGGGAAGTAATCTGCCAAGATATCTCCGAAATCATCAGATCGATCTCCCTGAGCAAATTCGATATCGCGCTGCTAATCAAAAACGGCCCAAAGGACGGGAAGATCATCTTCAAAGGCGGGGAGATCATGGCATCGATCTGTGGGGATCTGAAGGGACAGGAAGCGCTCTCGGAAATCCAGAGTTGGAAGGAAGGGTACTTTACCCTCTACAGAATTTTCGACGGAATCGTCTGTCGAGATGAGTGATAGAGATCTCTAGAAAATTCGCCCTTCGCCGCTCAAAATAGCCCCGTTGCGCGTCTTACTCGCTTTTCTTGCCTTCCTTCTCCCTAAGAGCCTTCAGGATTTTCTCGGGGGTGATGGGGAGGTTATTGATCCTGATTCCGATGGCATCGTAGATGGCATTGGCAATGGCCGGAGCCGAAGGAACGCATCCAGGCTCTCCAATCCCCTTTGCGCCAAAGGGACCATCCTTATCCACGGTCTCGACGATAATGGGCTCAACCGGTATCACATCCTTGGCCGTCAGGAGCTTATAGTCCCGGAAGTTGGGGTTCATGCATTCCCCCTTATCAAAGATCAGCTGTTCGGTCAACCCATACCCCACACCCATGGAAACGGCTCCATAGATTTGTCCTTCTAACAGCATGGGGTTGATGGCTCGCCCCACGTCGTGCGCGGCGATGGACTTGAGGATCTTGACCTTTCCCGTCTCCCTATCCACCTCCACCTCGACCCCGTGGGTACCGTAGGCATAGGTCATGGAGACATTCCCCTTGAACTCACGATCCAGGTTCTCATTGTCGGGGTCGTAGAAATATTCCCCCATGACCATTTTCCCGCCGGTCTTATAGTGGCTTCCCCTCAGGATCTTCCCGATGGGGATCATCGTCTGGGGATCCCTTTTCGAAAAAACCATCCTGCCCCTGATAACCAGGTTGTTGGGATCATCATCCAGCTTTAGCTCGCGTTTGGTGCCATCCTTTTCCTTCAGGATGTCCACGTAGCCGGCCGCCAGCTCCAGGATTTGCTCCTTAACCTTTTTGGCCGCGCCGATAGCGGAATTACACGCCACGAAGGTGGTCCTGGAGGCGTGGGCCCCCACATCCCATGGGCAGACCTCGGTATCGTGATCGACGACGTTCACATCCTCGATCCCCACCCCCAACTCCTCGGCAACCACCTGGGCGATAACGGTGTCGGATCCCTGGCCGATATCCGTGGCCCCCGTGAAGACGTCAACCGTGCCAAAGTCATCAACCTTGATGATGGTCCCACACCCATCCGACTTATAAACCCGAGCTCCCCCGCCCACATGGATGAGCGAGGCCATCCCGACCCCCCTGCCATCTCGCCTGCCGTGTTTCGACTCCCAGTCCAGGCTTTCCGATACCTTTTCAATACACTCCTTCAAGCCGCAGGAGGTAATCTTCAACCTCTGGGGGGTAACCTCACCCGGGGTATTGGAATTTACGAGCCTCATCTCCGCCGGGTCCACTCCAGCTTCTTCCGCTAAATGATCCAGGTTGCTCTCGATGCCGAAGGTTGCCTGGGGATTTCCGTATCCCCGCATCGCCTGGCTCCACGTGTTATTGGTATACACGCATCTGGCTATATAGCGCACATTGGGGACCTTGTAGAGCGATGAGATCGGCATCATCATGACCGGCGGAGTCGTCGCACCCCACGAGGCATAGGCCCCGTTGTCCAAAATCATGGAGATGTCCCTGAAGGTGAGCCTTCCATCCTTGGTACAGCCCTGGGCGATATTGATAATGGTCGGCTGGCGGGGGGAGGTTGCGAAGAACTCCTCTTCGCGGGTGAATTGAATCTTTACCGGCTTGCGGGTTTTCTGGGCCAGCAAGATGGCAATATAGTCCTGGCCATAGGTATCCAATTTACTCCCGAATCCCCCACCTATGGTGGACTGGATGATACGGGTCTTGCTCGCCTTCAGTCCCATGGCCGCAAGGGCATCGTTGTAATCCCTCTGGGCCAGGTAGGGAATCTGGGTGTTAGAATAGATGGTGAGGTTGTTTTTCAGGTCGAACTCCGCGATGATCCCCATAGTCTCCATACATACGTGGGTAACCCAGGGGGTTTTCAGCCGATCCTCCGCGATATAGTCCGACTCCTTTCTCGCCTTATCAACGTCCCCTGCCACCAGATTCCATGGGAGGGACAACACGTTGCTCTCTATGGGATTCCCCCTCGCATCAACCTCGTGGATCAGCGGCGCCCCTTCCCTCATGGCCTCCTCCGGATCGAATACGGTGGGCAGAGCCTCGTATTCGACCTCGATGAGGTTCAGGGCTTCCTCGGCAATATCCGGGTCGATGGCCGCGACAGCGGCTACTTCATCCCTGTAGGATCGGACTTTCCCCCATTTCAGGGGCACATTATCCTTCAAGAACCCAAACCGGACGGGAGGGATATCCCTTCCCGTCAGCACCGCCCGCACACCGACTAACTGCTCCGCCTTGGAGGTATCGATGTGAACGATTTTGGCATGGGGGAACTTGCTAAAGAGGATCTTTCCATAGAGCATTCCCGGGACCTTGAGGTCGTGCATGTAGATGGCCCTTCCCGTTACCTTGTCCCGGGCATCGCCCTTGGGAATCCTCTTGCCGACGCTCGTGAATTCCTCCATCCTTATCTCCCTTGGCTGGCGGCCTTAATCGCCTCGATGATCTGGATATATCCGGTACAACGGCAGAAATTCCCGGCGATAGCCATGCGAATTTCCCCCTCCGAGGGCTTCGGGTTCTCGTCCAGCAGGGCCTTGGCGGACATCACCATTCCGGGAGTACAGAAACCACATTGAACCGCCCCATGCTCCACAAAGGCCTTCTGGATAGGGTGGAGGTTCCCCTCCGCATCAGCGAGCCCCTCTATGGTCAAAACCTCCCTTCCCTCCACTTCCATCGCCGGGTAAAGGCAGGAATTGACGGCCATTCCATCCAAGATCACCGTGCAAGCCCCACATTCCCCTTTCCCGCATCCCTCCTTCGTACCCGTCAGTTCCAAATGGTCCCTCAGGAGCTGAAGCAGGTTCCAGTGGGTCTCGATCTCGGTCTCCACGCGATCCCCGTTGAGGGTAAAGGATAGCTTGTGTTTCATCAAAAAGATCTCCTCGGGTCTATGGGCACTGACTTACCTATATATGACGACATAAGTATGTGCGTATAGGAAAGAACACAAGCAAATTCCAAATACTAATTTCTAAACTCTCAACAAATTCAAATGACCGAAGCTAAAAACTCAAAACAGTATGATTTAGTAGATAAGCTTTTGACCATTTGGATTTAGATATTGTTTAGTATTTAGTGCTTCGGCCCGCGACGAGCCCCTCGACTAGCTCGGGGCCTGAGTTTATCGAAGGCTCGGCCGAGTCGATTTAGGATTTATTCCTTGTTTGACTGCAGCAC
>DAOVIU010000119.1 GCA_030673585.1 Pseudomonadota bacterium
CCACCTTTATAAATGGAGCATGAGCCAAATTAGCCAATCTTCTTGCTATCTCCGTCTTGCCTACTCCAGTAGGGCCTATCATAATTATATTATTCTTAATGTATCCTACATTACTTTTTCTACTTTCTCTCTTTGTATCCTTTATATATTTAATTCTATTGAAATGGGTGCAGACCTTTGTAGCCAGTATGGCCTTTGCCTCGTCTTGCTTAACAACATATTGATTAAGGTAGTCCTCTAGTTCCTCAGGCTTCATATCGAAGCGGGGTTTCCGCAATTTATCTGACTCCCTTTTCCCCTTGCCTCCAGCATCGCCGGCCCCGGCCTTGGGGAAGAGCATCGGTACGACCAACCTGATTCTATCGCCGTACTTCTTGCCCAGATACTCGTTTAACTCCTTCTCCAGATCCTTCTGGTCGGGAATCTTAGAATCGGAATCCCATTCTCTTGCCATTTCCAAAAGCCCTCATCTATGGACTCAAAACCCGCTCGACCCTCTTATTATAGTCGCTATTCGTTCATTTTTCAAGGTTTGCGCGAGCCTCACCTGCTCAATGAACTCGACCGATTCATATTTCCTTTACCAAAATGGGGGGAAAAGGGGGTCGGGGGTTCCACGAAGTTGAATGTCATGGGTTTTGCCCATGGAGTCGCTGTTTCACCAATTCCCACGGATCCTCCCCTGACCCCTCAACGTCCTTCAAGAAGGCCATCATCCTCCCCAGGTCCTCTCCCAGGTAGAGGTATAGGCCCTTGAAGAGCTCGAGTTTCCCGATATACTGCCGGTAGGAAAGGAGGACGGCGTTGTTGAGCCCTTCGTCCTCAAATCCGAGGTAGCTTGGAGTCTTCAGCTTTACTCTGAGGCCTCGGAAGCCTTCCTTGGCTTCCCGGAAGACCTTCTCCCTCAAATCGAGCGTTCTCTCCTTCGATAGGTCCCTTGAATATAACTGTTTTAAGTCATTGCAAATACCGTCGATGAATTCCCCGAAAATGAGGTCATCGTCCAGGATATTGCGGGCATCCCGATAGTCCGGCGAATCCTCTCCATACCGTTCCGAGAGGAAATCGATTGCCCCCTGATCGCCCATAAAGGTTGCCATCTGCTCGTTGAAATCCAGGTGATCCTTGACGAAGAGGGTGGTATGGGTAAGTTCGTGGATAACAATTTGGGCGACGACGGCCCTTTTTTGATCCAACATCGATGAGAAGATGGGATCTTTAAACCATCCGAGGGTGCTGTATGCAGAGGCCCCCCGCACGCAGGTGTCGAAGCCCGCCTTCTCCAGCTGTTCCCTCTCCTTTTGGGCTTCCTTCAAGCTGAAGAATCCCTTGTAGGACATCCTGCCAACGAGGGGAAAGCTCCATTGGTAAGGTTCGAGGCTATCCTTGGGACACGCCGAAATTACATAGAGCACTGCCCCTCTTTCAACCTCGAAATATCTCGAGTAATTTCCCGTTTTCTTCAACCCTATCCTTTCCTCGCCATATTGCTTGGCCTCCAACACGAATTTTATCCGATCCTTAGTCTCCTGGCTGATGGAGGGATCACGAAAGACCGCCTCATTTGATCGGCTGGACAACAGCACTTTGGCCTGCCCAAATCCCAATCGAGCTACATAGGCCGCAGTGGAACACCCGGAGATAGCTATTAGTAGAAAGATCCCGATAGGGACGATGTGTCGTTCAATCCTTCTCAATGCCCTTAGTCTCCCTTTTTAGGCGGAGAAAGCCTACAGCGGCGAGTTCGATGAGAAACGGTAGCCAATCCTGGTCCGTTATAAAGCAACGATCCCCCTCGTTGTCCCAATGCCCCGGCTTCCAAACATCATATCATAACCCGGAAGGGTCATCAAAAACCCCTTTGCATTCCATGGACGATGGGGTATACTGGCCCGTAAACGGAGAGGGGTGGAAGGTGACCGTTTCCACTCGTTTGAAGAGTTATCTAGACGAAAAAGGGGTCGATTACCAGGTCTTCTACCACCAAAGGGTTTATACCGCACAGGAGGTTGCCGCCGCTCAGCACGTCTCTGGAAGGGAATTGGCGAAGGTGGTCATGGTGAGGGTAGACAACGAACTGGTGATGATGGTACTTCCCGCAAGCTCCGTGGTGGATATGGACAGAGTAAGAAGTCTTCTTCCAGGCAAAGGGATGAAATTAGCCCAGGAGGAGGAGTTTCAAGGCCTTTTCCCCGATTGCGAAATCGGGGCAATGCCCCCCTTGGGCAATTTATACGATCTCGATGTCTACGTCGATGCCGCCCTCGCCGAGCAACCTCATATCGTCTTCCAGGCCGGAAGCCACGTCGAAACCATCAGGATGGCGTATAAGGACTTCGCCAATTTAGTCCAACCTCAGGTGGCCGATTTCGCCACCCACCGATGAGATCCTTCCCAGGGGCCAGGAATTTCCTTTAACCGGATCCTCCTCGATGGGGTCAATCGATTATCACATTCGTCTCCGTCCTGATCACTCCTGGGATGGCCTGAACCCCAGAGACACTGAAATCCCCTAGGGCGTGCACGTCAGAGGCCTCCACCAAAACGATCACATCGAAGGGGCCGGTGATGGCATGACAGGATTTTACTCCCTCCAGTTCCGCCATTTTTCCCGCCACATCCTTCGCCATCCCGGCGGCGCATTCGACGAAGATATAGGCTGAAATGGCCATTGTACTATCCCTTCCACCCTTCCTCGAAGGACTCCAGTTCGAATTGAACTGTCCCGATGGGAAGGTCGAGGCCGATTCGAACGGGAACCTTCCTCCGATCCCGGGTATACCAGATCTTTATTATCCCCTCCTTGCCTCCGAGGGAAGAAAAGGGGACTTTCGACTCCAGGCGAATTACGTCCACCGGGCCGCACCACTCGGTTTCGATGGAATCCCCTTTCGAATCAAACAAAACCTTCCTGAGCTTGATCCCATCGTAAATGGTCATCCGAATCCCTTCAGCCGGCTTGATCTCCTCACCCACGTAGTATTTGACGAAGAATGAGAGGGGATCTTGAGTACCAGGAGAAACGGCAACCTCCTTCTCCCCATCCACGACACCCCGGTTGTTCTCCTGGTTGAAGGTGAGTACGCACCTGTAGTTCTTCTCCCCCGAGAAGATTCCCTCCTGGTTGATTTCCTTCACGTACCGCAGCGATCCGAAATGGCGGGCATCAACCCAGGAATAGAACCGGTTGTGCATGCGAAAGAACCAACTGGTCACCCCCGTGGTGCGCACCTGGGCTTGGGCCAGATAGACCCTTTCTCCCGCTTCGGATTGAGTTTCTTCCAGGGTAATGATCGCCTCCAGGATACGAAGGCCGTACTTGTTCACGCCGTAACTGAAACGCTTCTTCCCGAAAGAAGCCTTTTCCCCCTCGGGGGATGCGGCCGTCCTATTTTGTCCCAGTACCACGGAATATCCGATAAGGATCAAGGCGAATCCCATGGCAATGCAAATACGGAATTTCATGGTGAGCTCTCCCAGGTATTCCATTCTGCAACTTCTGGTGTTCGATTCTTGGATCTCCCAGGTGGTCCTTCCTCCTCTCTCATCTTTCGATGGGAACCATTAAGCAGTAAGAGCTGCTCCCAATGCTCCCACGATTTGGGGCTCCTCGGGCACCTGGATTTTGCCCTCCAGTAACCACCTCAACGCATCCACAATGTCCCTGTTCTTTGCGACACCTCCGGTATTGGTGATTAGCTTCTCCATTCTCAGCTTGCCGGCCATAGTGAAGATCCTCTTGGACATGACCCCGTGCAGGCCCCTGATGATATCGTTTTCGGAACAACCCCCGGCAAGCGGAGGTTACGCCCATGACATTAGATACGTCCCAATTTCTTCAAATTGACGATGAGTATGGATACGGCTGCCGGTGTAATGCCCGAAATCCTGGAGGCTTGTCCAATGGAGATAGGCCTCAATGTGGATAATTTTTCCCTCACCTCGGCCGAAAGCCCGGTAATCGATTGAAGATCCATATCTTCGGGAATCTTCAGGTTTTCGAGCTTCTTAAACCTCTCGACCTGCTCCTGTTGCCTCTTCAGGTATCCCTCGTATTTCGCGTGAATCTCCACCTGCTCTCGTGCCTCCCGATCAAAATCCGATAGGTCGGCATCGAATTGAAGGAGCTCCGAGAAGCTTACCCCGGGCCTTTTGAGGATCTCTTGCAGGGATGTTGGCCGCCTCACCGGCGATGTCCCCATGGCATGAAGCTTGTCGTTATTCTCCTTGGTGGGATTAATGATCCACTGGGAAACCCTTTTTGTCAAGCTCTCAATAGCCTTCCTCTTCTTCAAGAAGAGTTCATACTCCCTCTCAAGAACGAGGCCAACTCGGTATCCCTTCTCCCTCAACCTGAGGTCCGCATTGTCCTCCCTCAGGAAAAGCCGATATTCAGCCCTCGAGGTAAACATACGATAGGGTTCATTGGTGCCCCTGGTAACCAAGTCATCGATCAGGACGCCGATATAGGCTTCCGCTCTGTCCAGAATCAAGGGGGCCCTCCTCTCCAGCTTAAGGGAGGCATTGATACCGGCAATGATTCCCTGAGCCGCAGCCTCCTCATAGCCCGAGGTTCCGTTGATCTGTCCAGCATGAAACAGACCCGATATCCTCTTCGTCTCCAAGGATGGCTTCAGTTCGGTTGGGTCGACATAATCATACTCGATGGCGTAGCCCGGCCTGATTATCTCAACGTCTTCCAACCCCTGGATACTCCTCAACATTCGGTATTGGATATCCAACGGAAGGCTTGTGGCTAGCCCATTGGGGTAAACCTCATTGGTATCAAGCCCCTCGGGCTCGATGAATATCTGGTGGCGTTCTTTTTCGGCAAATCGGACCACCTTATCCTCAATGGAAGGACAGTATCTGGCCCCAATACCCTTGATGACCCCGCTGTAGAGCGGGGAACGATCGAGTCCGTCCTTAATAGCCTCGTGGGTTTTGTGATTAGTGTAGGTAATATAGCAGGGTACTTGCTCCCTCGTTATCGCCCGCGTGGAGAAGGAAAAGGGAACGGGTGGATCATCGCCCAATTGGGGGGACATCTTGTCGAAATCCACGGTCTTCCCGTTCAGCCGGGGCGTGGTACCGGTCTTCAATCTCCCCTTCCTGAAGCCCAGACTTCCCAGGGATTCCGATAGTCCAAGGGCTGGAAAATCACCCATCCTCCCGGCGGGGAAATGCGTTAACCCGATATGGATGAGCCCATTGAGGAAGGTGCCCGTTGCCAATATGATCGTGCTGCCCAGTATGGTTTCCCCAGACCCCATCGTAACGCCATCGACGGAGCCATCCCTGACCAAGATGTTCTCCACCGTGCCTTGCTTGAGATCTAGGTTACCCTGTTCCTCTACGGCCTTCTTCATCCTCATCCGGTACAGATTCCTGTCTACTTGGGCCCTTGACGACCTTACTGCGGGTCCCTTTCTCGTATTTAATTGCCGAAACTGTACCCCCGTATCATCGGTGGCCCTGGCCATCTCCC
>DAOVIU010000204.1 GCA_030673585.1 Pseudomonadota bacterium
GGCCCGGTGTGCGTTGACCAATCTGGACATCCTTACCTCCATGCGACCGGAGAGGGTCAACGGGGGGTTCCCAACACCGGCCCATCGGGAAAATGTCGAAAGGATCCTCAAGGAAGGTTGCCTTTTGGATGCAAGGGCCGCCCCCGAGAGGGAAGGGCGTATCCCCCTCTATGTGGGGTGCGTATACCGCTCAAAACCGCGGGAATTGGCAACAGCCCTCTCGGTTCTCCAGCGGCTCGATATCCATCCCCTCATTGGCGATGAAACCTGCTGCGGTTATATCGTCGAGGCAACGGGTTTCGGCGAGGAGTTTGGGGCGATTCAAGACCGGTTCAAGGAGACCTACCGGCAGATCAATGCCCCCGAGATCCTGACCCTCTGCCCAACATGTACCATTACCCTGAGGGAGAAGTACGGCCTGCCGGCGAGACATGCCATCGTGGCAGTTGCCGAGCAGTTGCACCAAAAGCAGGGGACGGTAAAATCCCTCGGACTTCGGGCAACCTATCACGATCCATGCCACCTGGGGCGTATGCTGGGGGTCTTTGATGAGCCGCGGGAAATCCTTCGCCAGTTGGACATCCAACTGGTCGAGATGGAACAGACCCGATATTTCTCAACCTGCTGTGGTGGAGGGGGTGGGATACATGCCGTGGACCCAGTCCTCTCCATGGAGATTGCCAAAAACCGCGCCCGAGATGCCATCCGGGTCGGCGTCGAGATTATCACCACCGTATGCCCTACGTGCGAACCAACCCTCCTCAGGGCCTCAAGTAGGTTGGCCCGGGAAGTGGGGACATTTGTGGACGTACAAAGCCTATGGGATCTACTGGATAAGGCCCTTGAATAGAACTATTTACGACGACATGAATATTTGCGCAGAGGAGAGAATACAAGCGAAGCGACGTTAGTATTTAGTGCTTCGGCCCGCGACCAGACTTCGACGAGCTTAGTCGAGTCGCTCCCTTCGGGTCTGAGCCTCAGGGTCGAAGACGGCCGATTCGATTTAGAATTTGGCGCAACTATTTAAGGCCTTATATATAGCATGGCCTTGAAAGTCAGGTCACAGTACGGATAGACTGAGCTCAAGCGGGGAAATTCCATGGAAGTAGCGGATGTCGTGATCATTGGGGGAGCGGTGATGGGTTCGAGCATCGCCTACAATCTCCTGAACGATGGATTTGACGGCAAGGTCCTCGTTGTTGAGAGGGACCCCACGTACGAACATTCCTCCACGGCTCTGAGCGTCGGAGGGATACGGCAGCAATTTGGGACCAAGGTAAACATCGACATAGCACGATACAGCATGCCTTTTTACGAGAAGTTCGATGAGCTGATGGAGGTTGAAGGGGAGAGGCCCCACGCCGATTTTCGTCAGGCGGGATATCTCTTCTTGGGCAGGGAGGAGAAGTGGCCGGTGATGAAGAGGCTGCACGAGTTTCAGATTTCTCAAGGCATGGACGTTCGCCTCCTCAAGCCCCAGGAAATCCAGGACATCATTCCCCATATTAACCTCGAAGGCGTTGTAGGGGCCACCTTCGGCCCCAGGGACGGATACCTAGACCCCCATGGGGTGTTGAGCGGTTTCGTGAAAAAGGCGAAATCCATGGGGGCCAGATATATAACCGATGAAGTAGTGGAGATCGTGGTGAAGTCCGACAGGATCGGGGGAGTTAGGAGTAGGAAGGGGGAATGGATTCGGAGCCCCATTGTGGTGAATGCGGCGGGCCCTTTTGCTCGAGAGATGGGGATGATGGCAGGTATTGATATTCCAGTGGACCCCCTGAGGCGTATGGTATATGAATGCAAACCACCCAAGGAGTTCGACTATGAAGTGCCGCTGACCATCAACACCACGGGCCTCTATTTCAGGACCGAAACCGGGGGGAGGATTCTCACCGGGAAATCCAATGAGGACGAACCGATCGGGGTCAACTTCACTTGGGAGAGGACCCTCTTTTACGATGAAATTTGGCCTGAACTCGCCCACAGGATTCCGCTCTTCGATCGATTGAGGCTCCAGGGAGGATGGGCAGGCCTCTATGCGGAGAACCGATTGGATCATAACGCCATCTTGGGCGAACACCCCGAGGTAAAGGGGTTCTACATGGCGGTGGGTTTCAGCGGGCACGGCCTCCAGCAGGCCCCAGCCGTGGGAAAGGCGCTCTCGGAGGCAATCCGATTGGGGAGATACGATACCGTAGATGTGAGATGCCTCGGCATGGATCGATTCAAGACGGGGGAGTTGGTGATAGAAGAGGCGGTGATTTGAGGAGGGAGGATGGCAGAATGACCCATGGTGAAAAGAGGGGGAAGATGAAAGAGGTGTTGGACAGGTATCGAGGTTTGAACCCTCAATCCGAAGCCCTTTTTCGGAGGGCGGAAAGGGTGATGCCGGGAGGGATTAGCCACTCCTTTCGGTACCACTGGCCCTACCCCGTTTATGCCGTCGGGGCAAAGGGATCGAAGTTTTGGGACGTGGATGGAAACGAGTACGTCGATCTGTGGATGGCCCACTATGCCCGCATAACCGGCCATGCCCCTGATTTTATCGTCGATGGGCTGACCCAAAAGCTATCCGATGGCATCCACGTTGGAATAGTCAACCAGTATGAAGTTGAATACGCGGAAATGCTGTGCGAGATTATCCCGTCGGCCGAAAGGGTTCGATTCTGCTGCACCGGTACCGAGGCAACCATGTATGCCGTCAGGCTGGCGAGGGGATACACGGATCGCAAGGTGATCCTCAAGATAGAAGGGGGCTGGCACGGTCCCAATCCCGATCTCATGTACAAAATCAACGTTCCTTTGGAAAGCGCGGAAAGCCTCGGCCTCTTGCCGGAGATGTCCGAATACACGAAGACCCTTCCCTTCAATGACATCGAGGGAGCCATGAGGGCCATCGAGGAAGCTGCCGATGATCTGGCGGGGGTCATCATTGAGCCCATCCCCGGGACTGGATTCACTCCGCCCGATCCCCGTTACTTGAAGGTGCTCAGGGAAGAGACCTCGAAGGTAGGGGCCCTCCTGATTTTCGATGAGATCATCACGGGTTTTCGGCTATCGCTCGGGGGAGGCCAGGAAGAGTTCGGGATCAGGCCCGATTTAACAACCCTGGGAAAGATAGCCGGGGGAGGAATGCCCATAGGGATTGTGGCTGGCAGAAGGGATATCATGGATATGTGCGATCATACGACGAGGCCCAATAGATGGGAACGCGTCAATATCGGGGGTGGTACCTTCTCAGGTATACCCATGGCCATGATGGCTGGACTCCTTCAGGTCCAGTACCTCAAGGAAAACGCCCACTGGATCTACCCGAGGCTAAAGGAGATGGGCGAAAGGGTGAGGAAGGGAACGGAGGAGGCCTTTCGACAAAACGGCATCAATGCCCGGTGCTACGGATACGGCTCCCTCTATCAGGTCGCCTTCCCCCTGGATAAGGATGAGAGGCTAACGAGTCCGAGGGATGTTCTCGATCGGACTGATTCACAGAAAAGGGATGTCGATTACAAATTGAGGATGATGAACGAAGGGGTATTCGTCGTAAAGGGCGGGGGAGCAATTTCCACGGAACACTCGGAGGAGGATATCGAGGAGATCATCCGGGCGAGCCAGAAGGTGGCAAGGGAAATGAGATCGAAATGAACCGGGATGCCTGGCCCATCAATGGCTTAACGATCGGTCATAGCCCAGCCAATGTCTTCAATCCCAGGGGGTTCAACCGATCCCATTCCATTGCAGGGGAACATATAGTCCCCATTCCTTTGGCTCGGATACTTTCAAGACTTCATTCAGTACCCCCCGCACCCTCCATAGAAATGGCTCACGGGTGGAATACCGGCATAACCCCCGGGTAAATCACTATTTTGGTAGCGGAGAACTCCCTTTGGGAAGGAATACCTTCTCGCAGGCCTCCTTCGCCGCCAGGGCATTTTCATCCCTTTTGGCCGGAACGATTTCCTTTATTGCCCTGATCACGGAATCGATGGTTACCAATCCCGTCACCCTGGCGAAGGCTCCCAAAATAGTGGTATTCACGACGGGAGCGGTGGGGGTTCCCACACCGTGGCTTACGGCGATGGAATTGGCATCGACCGTGGCAACCCTATATCTATCGAAGCCCGGAAAGCCCTGGAGGTCCTTTCGACTGTTAACCACGACCCACCCACCATCCTTCAACCCCCCCGTCACCTCAACCCC
>DAOVIU010000035.1 GCA_030673585.1 Pseudomonadota bacterium
CCCTTTATCTCGTCGTTCAACTGATCAGGCCTGCACAGGATATGGGCATCGTCTTGTGTAAACTCCCTGACCCTCAAAAGGCCGTGCAGGACACCACTCCTTTCGTGCCGATGCACCTTCCCCAGTTCGAAATACCTTATCGGCAGATCCCGATAGCTCCTGATCTTAGACTTAAAGATCAGCATGTGGGCAAGGCAATTCATCGGTTTTAAGGCATATTCGCTCTCGTCAACCTTGGTAAAATACATGAGCTCCCGGTAATTTTCAAGGTGTCCGGACTTCTCCCATAATTCCCTCTTCAGGATCTGGGGTCCCATGACGATGTGGTACCCTCGTCTGAGGTGCTCCTTCTTCTCGAAATCCTCTATAATTGTCCTGAGAAGTGCTCCCTTGGGATGGTATATTACCAATCCGGCTCCAGCCTCTTCGTGGATACTGAATAGGTCTAACTCCCTGCCCAACTTCCGATGGTCACGCCTTTGAGCCTCCTCTATCTTTTCGAGGTAATCCTCGAGAGAATCCCGGTCTGTAAAGGCCGTCCCGTAAATCCTCTGCAACATTTTGTTCCGTTCGTCCCCCCTCCAGTACGCCCCTGCTATACTGAGAAGTCTGTAAGCCTTGATCTTTCCCGTCGATGGAATATGGGGCCCCCGACAAAGGTCCACAAAATCGCCTGATCGATAAATGGAGACGGCGTCGTCATTCAAATCCCTTAATAGTTCAACCTTATAGGTTTCTCCCTGCCCTTCGAATAGCTTAATGGCTTCGGCTCTGGAAATCTCTTCCCGAATAAAGGGGATATCTCGCCTGATGAATTCTGCCATCTTCTCCTCGATCCGGGGAAGATCTTCGGGAGTAAAGGACCCTTCGTAGTCGAAATCATAGTAAAATCCCTTTTCGATTGAAGGACCGATGGAGACTTTCACTCCTTTATAGAGCTCCTTGACGGCGTAAGCCATTACATGGGAGGTGCTATGCCGCAATATGTTCAGTCCATCCTCCGAATCCAAGGTGACCAAGTCCAGAGAGCCAGAATGCTCGAGGGTTGTATTCAGGTCCACGAGCTGCCCGTCAATTCTCCCCGCCACGAGTTGATCGGTGGAATCTTTTCCCAATGCCTTTGCCAATTCTGCAATGGTGGTGCCCTTGTTTACCCGCTTTTTGGACCCGTCCGATATGGTGATCGTTACCTGTTCCATTCCCCCTTCCTTCCCAGGAAAGCAAGAAAAGGCATCATTAAACGGCCTTCACTAATGATGCCTTTTCAATCAATATTAGAATAACTGGCCGGGAAACAGATCTAACCTTTCTGGAAAATCGACGGTTAAAATGGTAGGCACGGGCGGTTTCGAACCGCCGACTTCTACCGCGTCAAGGTAGCGCTCTCCCCCTGAGCTACGTGCCTACGAAAAACGTAAAATGTTTACCAATATTTGCGGCGATTGTCAAGCACTTTTTTACATAAGATAGTAAATTTATTTGGGAAACATGTCAACCGTTATTTTGGACTAATTGAAGTTATGCCCTTGGATATGGCCTCACTGAGGGCGGCGAATTCCTCCAGGGTTAGAGTCTCCCCCCTTCTCGTCGGGTTGATCCCAGCCCTCCGGAAATTTGCCTCAACATCCCCTGCCTTCGAATTGAGAAAGCCGAAATTTTTTAAGGCGTTTTTCAGGGTCTTACGCCGATGCCCAAAGGATGCCTTCACGACTTTCCGAAAAATGGCCTCATCCTTAATCTCAACCCGTGGTTTTTGAAGAAAATCGAACCTTACCACCGCTGATTCAACCTTGGGCCTGGGATAGAACAAAGAAGGTGGCACGAGGAACCGGATGGATGTATCGCAGTAGAGCTGAAGGAGGACCGATAAAATCCCGTATTGTTTTCCCCCTGGGGCGGCAACGATTCTTTCCGCCACTTCTTTCTGGAACATGAGCGTCATGCCCGAAAAGGCATCCCTCATCTCGACGAAACAGAAGAGGAGCTGCGTGGAAATGCTATAGGGAAGATTGGCAACTATCTTGAACTTTTCACCCCATTTCCTGGATTCACCCAGGAAATCGAATTTCAAGGCATCCCCACGATGAAGCACGATGTTATCATAATCATCTAGGCGGTCCTTTAGCAGGGCCACTATGGATTCGTCGATCTCGATGGCGATCACCCTTCTGGCCTTCGAGGCCAATAGCATTGTCATCTCTCCCAGCCCAGGGCCCACCTCCAGTACCACATCCTGCGAATCCACCTCAGCACTCCGAATCATCGCCATCATGATCCCCCTATCTACTAAGAAGTGCTGGCCAAGCCTCTTGGCGGGGGAGATGGAATATTTTGCCAAAAGCCTTCTCACCGAGATCATACCAGCCCTTTTGACTCCCTTTTCTCCCCGCATGGTCCTTGCCTATGAGACGTCTAAATTGGCAAATTAGAAAAAGCATCAAGCGTCAGCGGGGATATCCGCCCTCGCTCCAAATAGTAATGTCCAATCACCCCGATCATAGCCGCATTGTCGGTGCACAGAATGGGGGATGGAATATACACCTCAAGGCCTTCCTTTTTAGCTGTCTCCTGCAAATGAGTACGCAACCTCGAGTTGGAAGCTACACCCCCGGATAAAACGATCCTTGGCAAATCCAGGACCTGGGACGCTTGCACTGCCTTTGAAACCAGGACATCCACCACCGCCTCCTGGAAGCTTGCAGCGATATCTTCCACCCGGAAGTGAGGATGTTTCCTCACATAATGAAGTACGGAGGTCTTGATTCCGCTGAAACTAAAATCAAAGGAATCCTTGGAAATGAAAGCCCTGGGGAAGGGGATGGCATGTGGATCTCCCCCTCTTGCGACTTCATCGATTACCGGGCCCCCTGGGTATCCGAGGTTTAACAGCTTTGCCACCTTATCGAATGCCTCTCCCGCCGCATCATCCCTGGTGCCCCCAAGCCATTCATAACTCCCGAAGTGGTCCACTCGATAGAGACAGGTGTGCCCGCCCGAGACTACGAGGCCGATAAAGGGAAATCGTAATCCTGGCTTTTCTAAAAGGATCGCCGAGAAATGCCCCTCCACGTGGTTTACGCCGACAAAGGGAAGGTTCCGGGCATAGGCGATTGCCTTGGCCACCGAAAGCCCCACCAAAAGCGAACCGATTAATCCAGGACCATTGGTGGCCGCGATACCCTCCACATGGTCCAGGCTAATGCCCGCTACACGTAAGGCCTCCCTGATGACGGGAATGATGGCCTCGATATGCTTTCGCGAAGCCAGTTCCGGAACAACGCCTCCGTACTTGCGATGTACTTGGGTTTGGGACGAGACGACGTTGGAAAGCGCCTTTTTACCCCCGACGATTACCGCCGCTGCCGTCTCATCACAGGAAGATTCAATGGCTAAGATGAGCATTGTTTATCGCGAAAAAGTCACTCCGCCAGTATCGAAGAAGATGGGCAATAATCCGGCTGAAAAACGCGGGATTGCAAGTAAGATCACGACCTTATGAAAAAATTCGGTGAGCACTGGACCTTGAATTTTTTCAGAAATTGTGATATTTTTAATTTACTATATGGGGGCGCATAGTTCAGCAATGACTATGGGCGAAAATCAGAGAGATGCAACATTGCTCGCCGCCGACTGAAAATGTTAGGTTTTTTTCATCACCTCCTTTCACCTAACAAACCCTGCTCTGAGGGTCCAGCCGACCACCCCCATACCCCCCTTTCTTCCTTGGGTTTTCCACGATCTACCATGTGACTTCTACAAAAAGCTGCTCACTGCCGCCTCCCTCTTCAAGCTTTTCAGTGTTGCGGTGCTGCAGTCAAAAGATCCCATCAAAAGGAAAGGTTGAGGGGCATACCGTCGCGCGCGGCTATTACCATCAAACCCGTTTCCTCCTCAAGGCTTTTCGCCACATCCCAGGGTTTAGCCCTGAACATGGTCATGCCGAAATGGCTGGGTCCCCTTCACTCATTCCCTTCAATTTCCCTCAATTCGGATTCGGCCAAGCCAAAGAAATGGCCGATTTCGTGTATGACCGTCCTTCGGATCTGAATGAGGAGCTCCTTCCGGTTCCGAACACGAGCTTCAATGGGTCTTTGATAGATGACTATCCTATCGGGCAGTACATTGCCATAACGGACTCCTCTGTGTTTTAGGGGAACTCCTTGATAAAGTCCGAGGAGCCCAAGTGGGGATTTCACCCCGAGTTGGCGAGTGATCTCCTTTGGGGGGGCTTCCTCCACCATTATCACAATGTTCTCCAGCCTATCCCGAAACCTCTTGGGCAGCTCTTCGAGGGCCTTCGAAACGAGTTTTTCAAACTCATCCCTGCTTAAGCGCATCCTTCTGACTTAATCTCCCCGTCCTCATTCACGTCAAGAGATTTCCGAAAAACTCGCTCTTCGCTTCTTTTCAGAGATCTCATTAAGAAGTTTGACTGGCCACGGAGCAGCCATTGCCATCGATGACGAAAAGAGCCGGAAAAATCTTCCGGCCCCATAAGCTTCAGCGCCTACCTCCCCCCTTCACATCCCCCTACGTCTGAAGCTCAGGGATACCCTTATAAAGGTTTAACGCCTCGGGGTTGGCCAAGGCGTCACGATTCAGGACCGGTTTCCCGTGAATCACATTCTTTACGGCTAGTTCCACCTTCTTCATGTTAATCGTGTATGGGATATCATCAACCGCGATAACCTTAGCCGGCACGTGCCTGGGAGTGGTGCTTTCCCTTATGGCAGTCTTGATCTTTTTGACCAAATCTTCCGTTAGCTGAACACCATGGGCCAATTTGACGAAGAGGATGACCCGAACGTCGTTTTCCCAATCCTGCCCCACCACGATACTGTCGGCAATCTCGTCCATGGTCTCAATTACACTATAGATATCGGCGGTTCCAATCCGAACACCCCCAGGATTGAGGGTGGCGTCGGAGCGGCCATAGATAATGACGCCTCCTGTGTCCTCCCTGATCTCAATAAAGTCTCCATGATGCCATACGCCAGGAAACTTCTCAAAGTACGCGCTCCGGTACTTTTCCCTTTCGGGATCGTTCCAAAAATAGATGGGCATGGAGGGAAATGGCGCCGTGCACACCAGTTCCGCCTGCTGGTTCTTAACTGGCTTTCCCCCCTCGTCGAAGGCCTCAACCTTCATGGCCAAGGCTCGGCACTGTAACTCTCCAGCGTAAACGGGACCTATGGGGTTGCCCAGTGCAAAGCACCCGTTAATATCCGTACCTCCTGAAATGGAGGCGAGCTGAAGGTCTTCCTTAACCTCTCGATAGACATATTCAAATCCCTCAACGGGAAGGGGGGATCCCGTTGAAAGTATCGCCTTCAAAGGAGTCAGATCATAGTCCCTTCCCGGCTTGACACCCTCCTTCTCAATGGCGGCGATATACCTTGCGCTGGTTCCAAAGATGGTCATCTTCTCGTCTTGGGCCAACTTCCAAAGGGTCCCGGGATCTGGATAAAAGGGCGATCCATCAAAGAGAAGCACGGTAGCGCCAAGGGAGAGGGAACAGACCAGCCAATTCCACATCATCCAGCCGCATGTGGTGAAATAGAAAATGGCGTCCTCCCTCTTGACGTCGGTATGGAGCATCAACTCCTTCATCTGGTGAATAAGAATGCCGCCGGCACTTTGAACCATGCATTTGGGCAACCCCGTCGTCCCGGAGGAGTACATGATGTAGAGCGGATGCTCGAAGGGGAGCTGTTCAAACTCCATCTCAAGGCCGCTCTCCTTGGACACGAAGTCCCCATAGTGGACCGAGTTGGAAACACCACTGATATCGGGGTCCCTTTCCGTATATGGGACGACCACGACCTTTTGGATGGAAGGAAGCTCTTTGAGGATATCAGCGATACGACTTAGGGAATCGAAGGGCTTACCGTTGTATGAATACCCGTTGGCCGTAAAGAGCACCTTGGGTTCGATCTGCCCGAAACGATCGAGCACGCCCTTGATCCCAAAGTCAGGTGAACAGGAGGACCAAGTCGCCCCGATGCTGCTTGTGGCGAGCATGGCTATTATGGTCTCCATCATATTGGGCATAAATCCGGCCACGCGATCACCGGCCACAACCCCTGCCTCCCGCAATGATTTTGCCAAACGTGCCACCCTATCGTAGAGCTCGGCATAGGTTATCTTGACCGAATCCTCAACCTCCCCCTTGAATATGAGGGCTGTTCGATCGTCCCGGTACCGCAGGAGATTTACCGCGAAATTTAGCTTCGCCCCGATAAACCAGCGTGCGCCGGGCATTTTACTGAGGTCATCGACAACAAGCGTGTAATTCTGCGAAGCCCTGATTTGGCCGAAATCCCACATCGTGGCCCAAAAGTCGGGGATATTATCGACGGACCACTGATAGAGTTCATTATACGATGTGAGTTTCTTTCCGTACTTCTCGTTGACGTATTCCATGAACCGAGTCATGTTGGCCTGCTCTATCCGCCCTTCAGACGGCGTCCAAAGTGGTTTCTTCATGACCGCCTCCTTCATGACCTCCCATACATCCGGCCGTTCTCCCGTTTCCCTGCGTTTCCCTGTAAACCACATCCTCTCGGGATTGTCAATATGCTGTTTATCTCGATTTTTGTCCCGACAGGATTACCTCATTGCAGGAGCGCGCCAATCATTTCATCCCTGAAAGACGAGAAAATGGGGAAGTTTGAAGAAAGGAAGGGGAATAGACAAGTTTGACCTTCGAAATAGTCAAAGGATCTTATTTTTTTTCAGATGCTTATTTTATCGTCCTGACGGGCAGGGCACGGTAATTTCTCTTGTGGACCATGCGATCGGTATATCGATAGCCCCTTTCGAAATTAAAGGCAAAAGCAGAGATGGTTCTTGAATCTATCGCCCATACCCAACTGCAGCTTAAATGAATCAGAGGGTTTACCCGAACCCGATCTCCACAATCGGACTCATATCCCTTCTCATTTCGATCGTACAGGGTAGCTAACTCATCGATGGTCGGCATCCGCCAGTCCTCGTATTTGCTCAGGATTACCCACTCACAATAGGCCTTGGCGTCGTGCCAATTGATATTCCCGAGATTATCGTACTGTGCCCACATCAAATTGGTTTTTGTATCCGTAACTGTGCCATCTCCATTATCAATGAACCGCTCTTGGGCCAGAGAGGAGCCCGGAGAAGAAAAAAGCAACACGAAAACCAATAAGGCAAATACCATGGTTTGGTACTTCATCCCCCTCATTGCCGATTCTCCTTTTGCGTCAAAGGGGTCCTTTAACCCGGTACTCTTTTCACCAACCGAAGTGTACCTATCCCCCTGCCCTCCATTGTCTATCCAGTGGCTTCTGTGGTCTCCGCGATCGCTGCCCTGGCTCTCGGTTTTTGGAGCAAGAAGATTATCCCGTACAGGATGAGACCTCCCAACGGAACGAGAACCCGTAAATCCGGGGAAAGCCCGAGTTTATTAACGGCGACATCAGGTCTGAGGATAATAAGGGCTACCCCGATGAGAAGGACGCCTTCATACCAGCGGTTTCTCACGATAAACCAATTCTGTGTTGCATTGGCAAAGGCAAACATGGCTGCTACGCAGGTAATGAAGATCCACACTGCATGCCAAACGGACTTAACGCCTATGAGCAGTATCTCTGTATTGAAGATAAACATAAAGGGGAGTATGGCAGTCCGTATGTCATAGGTGAATCCCTGGATGCCTGTCTTGATGGGACTGCTCTTGGCTATGGCAGATGCAGCAAAGGCGGCCAACCCGACGGGCGGGGTATCATCAGCCAGTATCCCGAAGAAGAAGACGAACAGATGGGCCGCGATCAATGGTACCACTAAACCAGCATCGGCTCCGAGGGTAACGATGATCGGAGCTGTCAGGGTGGCCATAACGATATAGTTCGCCGTTGTGGGAAGTCCCATGCCCAGGAGTAAGCACGCCACCGCGGTGAGCACGAGGATGGCGATCAAGTTTCCCCCCGAGATCACGAGGACAACCTCGTTTATGATGCCTCCCAATCCCATGGTGACGACGCCGACGATAATACCGGCCGTCGCAACCGCCACCCCGATTCCCATCATGTTCTTCCCACCCGCCGCCAACGCCGATCCTATCTGCTTTATGCCGAACAGAAACGCTTTGCCAATGGGTTCTTTCCTCAGATATGCCATGATGGGATTCTGAATAAGGATCAGGATGGCGAGAACCAGAATAGCCCTGAAGGCGGAGAGCTCCGGGGAATGCCGC
>DAOVIU010000331.1 GCA_030673585.1 Pseudomonadota bacterium
AAAGTGGTAGCCTTCAACCTTGACTTGAGCGTTTTCTATGGCCTTGGTGACCCACTTAAAGGAGATGGGATGATTCTCGGCAGCGTTGCTGCCCATCACGAGGATGACATCGGCATTTCGGATATCGATCCAGTGGTTCGTCATTGCTCCCCTACCGAACGACTCTGCCAGAGCCGCTACCGTAGCGGAGTGTCAGATACGGGCCTGGTGTTCGATGTAGACCAAACCCCAGGAGCGCATCAGTTTTTGGAGCATGAAGCATTCTTCGTTATCCAGGGCGGCGCTGCCCACGTGCGCGATGCCATTAGTTCGATTGGCCACCTGCCCCTTGGCATTCTTGGTCATGAAGCTGGCATCTCGGCTCTTCTTCACCCGCTTAGCAATCTCACGCAGGGTCCACTCCCAGGACACCTCTTTCCACTCCGTGGCAGAGGGAGCCCGGTACATGGGTTTGGTGAGACGGTTCGGGTTTGCCGCCGAGATCTGATACATGGATGCCCCTTTGCTACAGAGCGATCCCTCGTTGATGACGTGATCCGGATCTCCCTCGATGTTGACCACCTTACCACGGATCGAATGGACAATGGCCCCACAGCCGACGGCACAGTAGGGGCAAATGGTGATGGTTTCCTTGGCTGACTTGAGGTCTTTCCGCAGCGTTGCGGCATGGGATTCAAAGGGGGAGAGATCAAAGCCTAACCTGCTCGCCGCTATTCCAACTGCCGCCGCTCCGGATGCCTTTAAAAAGGTCCTTCGGGTCAGTTTCATGAGCACTTTTCACTCCTTTCTCTGTGAATTTTAACGGTTCCTTTGTCGTGATCACCTCCTCCCGAAAGAAAATGAAAGGGAGACCCTTACGCCGTAAAGTCCCCTTTGCAAAACGGCAGGCATAAAGATTGCTCTTTATGCCCTATCGTCATACAGAACCCGTTGGGCCGTGTATGATCGAAAACAGTTACGTGTAATTTTTTGGGGTATTATATGTATTTTCTTGGATAATGACATGGATATTATAAAAGAAATTTTTCACTTGTCAAGAAAAAAATTAAAACAATGCGGCGACGAATTCCTCGGCGTTGAATTCCCGTGCATCCTCATCCAAAACATCCAGGTAGATGAATCGCGTTGTCCCGCTCAGAACCGCCTTTGCCACGTTCCCGTCAATCTCCTGAATTTTCATTGGAATGCCTAAACACATCTTGTACGCTCCGTTCTTAAGTGCCTTCGGGGAATCGGAGAAACCCCCTCGCCTTTAGACGTAAACAGCAGTTTTGCAAATTCGAAATTCGAATATCGAAATTCGAAACAAATCCGAATATCAAATGACCAAAATCGACTCGGCTGAGCCTTCGATAAACTCAGGCCCCGAGCTAGTCGAGGGGCTCGTCGCAGGCCAAAACATGTTTAGACCATTGGAAAATTTGAATTTTGTTATTGTTTCGGATTTCGAATTTCGTGCTTCGAATTTTACATTTTGAAATCTCAATACGTACGATCAGTTTTGTTGTGATATTTATAAATTACTTTTGGGACGTGATACGAGCTGGCATTGGTCATCAAAGGATATTGACATGAGTACTTTTTTCTGATAGTTTCTGGCTATAAGTATAGGATATTTCAACTATTTTGGGAAAAATGATGTCGATATTGAGGCAATATATTTGGGTTATCTACCTGATATGTGGTGCCGCTCTCGCCTTCGTCGGGGCCGATATCGTCAATGGAATCATCGATCAAAAGCTTAGCCTTCCCCCTCAAGTCTCCGAAAGGAGGCCCGACAAGGCGACCGAAAAGCAGGAAAAGAGGGGCCCATCCCACTATGCGGTTATCCATGATCGGGATCTGTTCCATTCGGCCAAGGAAAAGGCGACGATTAAGAAGCCCGTCGGTAAGTCGAAAAAGGCGGTAATCAAGGAGGGGGCCCTGGAAAAAACGGCCCTCGAGGTAAGGTTACGGGGAACCGTGTACCGGGAAAAGGGCGATTCCCTCGCCATCATCGAGGACCTCAAAACGAGGAAACAAGACCTCTACCATGTGGGTGATATGATCTTGGGGGAGGCCAAGTTAATCGCCGTGTCGAGAAACAAGGTATATCTGGAGCGAAACGGCAAACAGGAGATCCTCGAAGTCTATGAGGGAAAGGAGACGAGGACGGGAGAAAGAACGAGGACCGCGCGTCCCCAAAGGGGATCAATTCCCGGGGGCGCTGGGATCAAGAGGCTATCAGCGGGCCGATATCGCATTCCCCAAGAAGACCTGAAGGATGCCTTCGAGAACATGAACCATCTCCTCACCCAGGTCCGGGTGGTGCCCAATTTTAAGGATGGACAACCGGATGGCTTTAAGCTGCTTTCCATAAAGAGGGGGAGCCTCGTTCACAAGGCCGGGCTTCGTGACGGCGATATCATAAAACAGGTCAACGGAATTGAAATCGACTCACCCGAAAAGGCCTTCGAAGTCTACGAGCAGGTCAGAAACGAACCGCTCATCACCGTGGAGGTCGTCCGGGGGGGAAGAAGAAGGACCTTCAGGTATGAGGTTAAGTAGCGGATGTATTGGCCAAAAACAACCCTCTTGAAAAAGGAGTAGGGATACATGAAAAGGAATTGGCTGAGATCGAGACTATGGGGGTCCATGATCCTTTTCCTCCTGGTCTTCTCCGTCATCAACACATCATCGTGGGCCCAAAGGGGGAAGGAGCACATCTCCATCGATTTCCACGATGCCGATATCCGCGCCGTGATCAAATTCATCAGCGAGTTAACGGGCAAGAAC
>DAOVIU010000245.1 GCA_030673585.1 Pseudomonadota bacterium
GGGTGCTGGAGGGTCCTCCGTCCCGTTATCGATCACGAGAAATGCACGATGTGCAGAAGTTGTTGGATCTTCTGTCCCGACCAGGCCATTGAGATCATCGGAGAGAAAATGTCGACCAAGTTGAAATACTGCAAAGGCTGCGGCATCTGTGCGGATGTCTGTCCGGTCGGTGCCATCGAAAGAGTCCCGGAACTGGACTTTGAGGGTGGCGTGGTGCGGTTGGAAAAGCTTTTCTAAACACACTCGGAGGTGAGTTAAATGGGAACGAAGAAATTTTTGACAGGTCTAGGCGCTACCGCAATGGCTGTCAAGATGGCCGATGTTGATGTCATCACGTCCTTTCCCATTCGTCCGTATACAGGGGTCATGATGATACTTTCCCAGATGGTGGCGAACGGTGAACTGGACGCAGAATTCATTCACGCAGATGGAGAGCATGCCCAACTATCCATCTGCCACGGGGCCTCGGCAGCAGGAGCCCGGACGTTTACCGGTAGTTCTGGAGTGGGGGTTACCTACGCATTTGAAACCTATTCCCCCATTTCCGGAGGACGGTGTCCCGTTCAGATGCTCATTGCCGATCGGACACTGGATCCCCCCGGGGACTTTGGTTCCGAGCACACCGATGCCCTGGGCTGTCGTGATCAGGGGTGGATTATGGGCTGGGCAGAAACGCCCCAAGAGGTGTTTGACAACACGTTGATATACTACCGAGTCGGGGAAGACCCTCGAGTAAGATTGCCCCAGTTTAACTGTCATGACGGTTATTTCGTCAGCCACATCCCCGGTGACGTTGAAATTCCCGAGCAATCCCAGGTCGATGAATTCCTTCCACCCTATCGACCCGTGGATCCACTAGATCCCCAAAAACCGGTGGGACACGGACCGCAGATATTCCCGGACCAAGGACCTGCCCTGGAGGCCATGAGACACAATGCGATGATGACTGCTATGCCGGTTATTGAGGAGGCCGTCGACGACTTCGGCAGAATCTTTGGAAGGAACTATGCGCCCTTTGTTGAGGAATTCATGACCGACGATGCGGAATTGGTTTTCTTTATCAACGGAGCGCATGCGCATACGGCGAGGTATGCCATCAAGCATCTCCGAGAGAGGGGGATCAAGGTCGGTCTGGTGAAGATTCGGTTTATCAGGCCGTGGCCAACAGATGTCTTGCAGGAAAGCCTCTCCAGATTCAAGGCCGTGGGAGTCGTCGAGACGAATAGTTCCTTTGGTGTCGCCAGGGGTGGAGGAATTTTGGCGCCTGAGGTCTGTGCGTCCCTTTACGATGTTCCCCAAAGACCCTTGATTGCCTCTTTCATGGGAGGACTTGGCGGGGAGCCTATTACGTTGAAAGAGTTTTACTTCGTGGCGGAGAAGTTGAGCGAGATTGCTCAACGCGGGAAAGCCGAAAAGCCGGTCTATTGGCTTGGCTTCGACGAATAGAACCATGAGAGAGCGATGCTATAGGTAAGGAGGAGTTACATGGCTACTCAAAAAGTAGAGAAACTGAACCTTGATCGAATCAGATCGCTGGCGAAAGCACCGATGGATGATTATTATGTGTCGGGACACAGGACATGCGCGGGTTGTGGTCCTGCGATCAACTATCGGATGGTTGCAAAAGCGGCGGGAAAGGACACAATTTTTGTCGGACCGACCGGGTGCATGTATGTGGCCAACACGAGCTACCTCTGTGTGCCCTGGGCTGTTCCCTGGATTCATGCCCAGATCACCAATGGCGGTGGAATTGGTTCGGGAATTGCGGCGGCATACGAGGCGAGAATAAGGAAGGGGAAATATAAGGGGACATTTCCCAACGTTATTGTGATGGCGGGTGACGGGGGCTCTGCTGACATTGGTCTCCAAGCCCTATCGGGGGCTATGTACAGAAATCACGATCTTCTCTTCATCGCCTATGACAATGAGGCCTATGCGAACACGGGGATTCAGGTCTCCCCCACCACACCATACGGGGCCAGGACTACCTTTACACCACCGGGGCCAGTCGTCCCCGAGGGGAAAAAACTCTGGCCGAAGGACCTGGCAAAGTTGATTGTTGGAGGCCATCCTTCGGTCGCATACGTCGCGACGGCATCGATCGGATATCCCATCGATCTGATGAACAAGGTCAGGAAGGGCCTTAATGTAGAGGGGGCTGCTTTCATGCACATCCACGCTCCCTGCCCCAAAGGGTGGGGATTTCCCTCTAATAAGGCGATTGAGATTGCGAGACTCGCCGTCCAGACCGGAATGTGGACCATGTGGGAGTACGAGAACGATGAGTACAAGATCAATATCCAACCCAAGAAGCTCAAACCCGTCTCCCAATACCTGGAAGTCCAGGATCGTTTCAACCATTTGACAGCGGAACACAAGGCGAAAATCCAGAATTTCGTCAACCACAAACTGGCAATGCTGGGCATCAAGGTGCCCGTCGAGGCGGTAACAGCTTAATTTAGTCCAAAATGAGCATAAAGGGTGGAAAAAGCTCTCCCAAAGGGGAACTTTCACCCTTTTTTATTCCCGGAGATGGTCTTGGAACAGGTCGACAGCGTGCTAACTCCTTCGGTCGGGTAGCCCCCCGATTTCTCCCTGATCCTTGGTAATTTCGAGGCTTAGGGTTCAACATGCGATGGCGTATGCCTGTCGGCGGGGATCGGCACCCCCCATGAGGATGCCCGTTTCGCCATCGACGATAATTCCCTGGGCGCCCCCACAGATTGCCGACCAGTCCGGAAGGACTTCGATGTGATGCCCTTTGGCTTTGAGCCCTCCGATGACTTCGGTCGGAAAGCGGCTTTCGATGAGAAGGCTGTTTCCGGGGTTGCTTCGCCAGCGGGGGCTTTCGATGGCCTCCTGAACATCGGCCTCGAAGTCGATGATATTGGCGATGACCTGCAACAGGGTCTGCGTCTGGCCATCAGCTCCCGGCGTGCCCAAAACCATGAAGGGTCGCTCCCCCTTCAATATCATGCAGGGGCTCAGGGTATGATAGGGACGTTTATGCGGTTCGACACGGTTAGGGTGCGAGGGATCCAGGGAAAAGTCCTTCCCCCGATTATGGAGCATGATCCCCGTGCCCTCTACCATCGTTCCACTCCCGAAAGCCTCATAGAGGCTGTTAATCATGGAGACGGCATTCCCTTCTCCGTCCACCGCGGCCAAATAGATGGTGTCCTCCCCCCTACTGGAAAAATGTGTCGGGGAGATATCCAAACCCGCCTTGTTTCGATCAATCCTTGACATCCGTTCTTTCGCGTAGGATTTCGAGAGCATCTTCTCCACGGGAACGGAATGAAAATCAGGGTCGCAGACGTATGTATCTCGATCGGCGAATACCAGCTTCTTCGTCTCGACAAAAAGGTGGACATAGTCGGTGCTGTTGTGCCCCAGCTCGGCCACGTCAAAATTCTCAATGATATTCGCCTGCATCAAGAGGGCAATTCCCTGGGAGTTCGGGGGTACGACGCAGATTCGATACCCCTTGTATACCGTCTCGATGGGCTCAACCCAGGTTGAGCGGTGATCTTCCAGGTCCTTCTCGGCAAAGAGGCCCTCATTCTCCCGTGAGCATTTGACCAGGGCCCGCCCAAGCTCCCCTCGATAGAAGGCGGCCTTCCCCTCCTTTGCGATCTTCTTCAGCGATTCGGCCAGGTCGTGCTGCACCAATAGTTCCCCTGGTTTCGGATGCCTACCATTGGGTAAGAATATTTTCGCCGAAGCTGGACAGCTCTTCAGGAGTGGGTATTCGCTTCCGATGACGTCGCTCAATTCCTTATAGACGGGAAACCCCCTGTCGGCATATCCGATGGCCCGTTGGAGCA
>DAOVIU010000012.1 GCA_030673585.1 Pseudomonadota bacterium
CGATGAGGTAGTCGCAGCCTGGTTTCTGTCAGGCTCTGCCCCATATTCAGGCATTTCAATTGGTAAGGGCCTTCAAAAGGAAGGAAACAACCCCTGCACGCGGGCAACCCGGGCAACGCACGCTCAAACCCAGACCGGATTTAGTGGGTAAGGTATGCCAGGTGTTGAACCAAACCCTGCTCTTGTGGATCCACAAGTCTGGGTTATAACGATTTTTGCAAATAATGACCCAGCTTCTGCTCGAGCAATGGACGAATTGAGATGTCCCCGTATTAGGCCTTTTGGCCCAGGGCTTTGTCGAGATTGAAAGCGGCGCTGATCAAGGCCAGATGGGTAAACGCCTGGGGAAAATTCCCCAACGCCTCTCCCCGGTGACCGGTCTGCTCTGCATACAGTCCCAGATGATTGGCGTAGCCCAACATCTGTTCAAACATGAGCCGGGCCTCGTCGAGCCGGGCACGATCGACCTTCCCCGCCCTGGTTAGAGCCTCGACGAGCCAGAAGGTGCAGATGTTAAAGGTCCCCTCTTCTCCTCCCACACCGTCAGCGGTTTCCCTCGGATTGTAGCGATATACCAGACTGTTGGAGACGAGTCCGCCGTTCTCGGGCGACTGGTTTATGGCATCCAGGGTCTTGAGCATTCGCGGATCCGTCGGGGAGAGGAAGAACACCAAGGGCATCATCAGGTTCGAGGCATCCAGGGACTCGCTGCCGTAGTGCTGAACGAACGCCTGGCGCTTCGAGCTCCATCCCTTGGCCATGATCTCTTCGTATATTCTGTCTCGACACTTCATCCACCGGTCCCGATCCGCGGGAAACGAGCGTCTGTCCGCCAGGCGCAACGCGCGGTCGAGGGCGACCCAGCACATGAGCTTTGAGTAGACGAAGTGCTGCCGCCCACCGCGAACTTCCCAAATTCCCTCATCCCGCTTATGAGAGTTCTCGCACACCCAGTCGACGAGACGTCTCAGGTGGGTCCAGAGCTCGTAGGAGATGGGTGTCCCGTACTTATTGTACAGGTACACCGAATCCATTAGTTCTCCGTAAATGTCCAACTGGAGCTGATTGTACGCGGAATTTCCTACTCGAACCGGACGGGACCCCTTATACCCTTCGAGGTGGTCCAGGGTCTCCTCGGAAAGGGTTTGCTCTCCCTTGATTCCATACATGATCTGCAAGGATCCGTCCGGATTGAGCTCGTGGCTGCATCCCTCCAACCATTGCATGAACTGAGCGGCCTCCTCCGTAAAACCGATCCGAAGCAACCCATACACCGTGAAGGCCGCATCCCGAATCCACGTGTACCGGTAGTCCCAGTTGCGCTCCCCGCCCACGGCCTCCGGAAGACTGGTCGTCGGGGCTGCCACGATCGCGCCCGTGGGCTCATAGGTAAGCAGCTTTAGCGCCAGAGCGGATCGATGAACCATTTCGCGCCACCTGCCGGTGTACGTGCACTTCGAGATCCAGCGTCGCCAGTACTCAACCGTCTTGATGAAAACTTCAACCGCCTCCTGCTCAGCCAGACAAGCGGTACAGCCTGCACCCGCCTCGATTTCCTGGAGAATGAAAATCGCGGTTTGTCCCCCTTGGAGGGTAAAATCCCGGACGGCCCCGTTTTTCTCCTGTTCCAGGAGAAAATTAGATGAGAGTCCAAGGTTAAGGCCCGGAGAGTAAAACGACGCGCCCTCCAGGCTAATTTCCGTTGTATGGTCATCCCGCCCGTAGTTGAAAGCGGGAAAGCATTGCATCCGGAAGCCCATTGTCCCCCGGACAACGTTGACGCGGCGAAACAGTTGGTGTTTGTGGTCGTTCCCACCGCCGGGTTCCGGTGCTGTCATGTAGTCCGTGATCTCACCAACGCCGTCCGCTGAGAAGAAGCGGGTAATCAAGACATTGGTCTCCGGCCAGTAGAACTGCTTGCAGGTAATCTCCGGGTCGGTGGGGGCAATCCTGAAGTGTCCCCCCTTTCTGTGGTCGAGGATGGCCGCGAAGACGCTGGGGGAGTCAAAACGCGGAAAGCAGAACCAGTCGATTGAACCGTTCATCCCCACCAGGGCAACCGTACGCATATCCCCGATGATGCCATAGTTTTCAATGGGTAGATATGGCATGGGCGTTTCTCCCTATCAATGGAGTTGGAGGATTAGGTTACGAGTGGGTACCCCGCATTTTTCCAGGCATCAACTCCTCCACCGAGGACCTTTACGTTGTCGTAACCTCCTTGTGCGTATTTCGCCGCCTGACCGGCAGCGGTCCCTTCTGCAGTTCAGGCACAGTAGAAGATGATCTCCTGGTCCTTCGGCAGGGCGGAAAGTTTTGGCTTCAATTCCGTCAGGAAAATCGCACCTTCCAGATGAAGCTTCTTGCATTTCTCGTCATCCTCGTATGCGCAGACTAGGAGCGCCGAGCCGGAAGTTACTTTTCGCCTGGCCTCTTCCGGGGAAATACGAATTGGTTCTGCCATTTTTCCCTCCTCGTTGGTAACGATTATGTCAAACTATCAGGGCCTCGAATTACGGATACGGCCCCCATTTTCCGAAACGTTCTGAGTCATTTAAATCAAACGTACCAACCAGGCATCTTAATTTCAAGATGGGGGAGCACTATTTAACATTCTCTTGATTGTATGCTAGGCGGTTCTTTTGAAGATACCTTTTAAAACCCTGAAGAATTGGGTCCTTAATGTCTCTATGAAAGGATCGAACAGATGGTGGACTATAAGATAAAGTGTGAAGTTGTGAAGATCTCCAATAAGGCATCCGTTTGTCCCGGTTCATCCCAAGCCAAAATAGGGGAGGTCTTTACCCTTGGTGGGAAAACACCAGGCGGCATGTGTGCAAGGGCATACGCATCAATTTACCCGACGGCAATGGCTATGCGATTCTCCGAGGAAATCCCCTGGGAACAAGGGCGTGGGTATTTCGATATAACGTGTCCCGATTGTACGTGGTCTACAGGCTCTCACGGATTAAAGAGAAGTAAGATCCGGCTGATATCCATCAGCTCCAACCAAAGGCAACCCTATCCTCAACCAAAAATAGAAAAAGAGTTAGCCAAACTAGCTAACCCCTTGAAATCATTGGAGGCGGCGCCCGGATTTGAACCGGGGAATAACGGTTTTGCAGACCGTCGCCTTCCCACTTGGCTACGCCGCCCTGGAGCGGGAAACGGGACTTGAACCCGTGACCCCAACCTTGGCAAGGTTGTGCTCTACCACTGAGCTATTCCCGCCGTGATACTAAAAATTAAACTATCTCTCTTTTCCTGTCAACCACTTTGGGAATCTCGCCCCACTGCCGGAAGAATCCCCTGAGATAGTCCACACCGGACCATACGGTCAAGGCTAAGGCCGCCCACAGAAAGATCATCCCGACATTATGGAGGTCGATAGAAAGGTATGAGTAGTGGCCGATTAAGGTGGTCGTGGCTATGACCTGGAGCAGGGTTTTGTACTTCCCCAGTTGGCTGGCCGATATGATGATGCCCTCGTTGATGGCGATGGCCCTCAATCCCGTTACCGCCATCTCCCTTCCGGCAATGATCGCAACGATCCAGGCCGGGACCCTTCCGAGATGGATAAGCATGATGAGCGATGTTATCACCAGTAACTTATCCGCCAGGGGATCCAGGAATTTTCCGAGGGTCGTTACGATATTCTGCCTCCGGGCGATGTATCCATCCAGCCCGTCGGTGATGGCCGCAAAGAGAAAAATGATGGCTGCAACGAAACTGACTACCTTTCCGGGGTAGAAGAGCAAGAGAACGATAATGGGAATAGCCATGATGCGCCCGATGGTAAGGGCATTGGGAAGGTTCCAAATTGCCCTCTTCCCACGCCTTCTTGGCCCTTCCCTCTGAGAGGTATCCGGCTTAATGCTTATAACTTTCATAGTATCGAAGGACTTTCCTCACGTAATTCTGTGTCTCATTGAAGGGGGGAATTGAATAATTCCGAATGACCGCCCCTTTTCCGGCATTGTACGCCGCTATGGAAAGGTTTAAGTTGTTCTCAAAAGTCTCGAGAAGGTACTTCAAATGTTTCACGCCCCCTTCTATGTTTTGCCTCGGGTCGAATATATCGATCACGCTCCACTGCTCTGCCGTTTGGGGCATCAACTGCATCAGCCCTTTAGCACCCTTACGGGAGACGGCATATGAGTTAAATCCCGACTCGGCCTGCATGATGGCCTTCACCAGGGCGGAATCCACGCCATACTTCCCGGAGAATTCCTGGATGAGAGGATCGTATTTCCTCGGATCGACACGGACGGATACCGAATCCTCCTTCTCCCGAATGTAGAGCTGATACTTGGAGTCTCGCGGACAATTGGTAAAGTGATAATCTCCGTTCTCGTCGATATACCGATAGATTCCCGCATAACACGGGGAGTCGATGTTCAAGGAAAGCAGGATGACTGCGAAGAGAATGATCCCGAGCACCGGCGAATATGGACCAAAAGAACGATCTCGTATTTTTCCACGCCTATCCATTACTTCTCCCTGTTTTATCATATCCCCTTAGGGAATGTCAACGTCATATAAGACAGATGACATCAAAGGGTGCCTGCGAACGTCAGAAGATATTGAGATAGAATGGACGTAAATCCATCGAATCTATCTCTAGCAGAATTTGTGCCAAATTATCCTTGAAATGTCAACTCTAAAGGTAGAATACAATCCCCATATGAATGGTGAAATCGGGGGGAGCATAATTCCCCTAATATCTTCGGTGAAGCTGACGTAGCTGAACCCCTCGATCCCTTTTCCGGTGTAACATGAGACTGGAGACGGGCCGGTCAAGACTATACCCCTGGGGATTGCCAGCTTATCCTAAACCATGTACCCCCTTCTAGTAGTTGACTACTCCCATGGCTCGGTCCAGCCTGGCCCAGGCGATATTGTAATCGCTCAGGGCATTAAAGTAGTTGCTCTGGGCCTGGGTGAGCAGCGTTTGGGCATCCAGGACTTCGGTGGTAGTGGCCACCTGTTCCTTAAACCTCTCCGCGTTTATCCTGAAGTTCTCCTCGGCCTGCTCGACGGCCACCTCCGCCACACCGATCTTATCCCTCGCCTCCCGCAACCTCAGGTACGCGTCCTTCACCTCCAGAGAAATACCATCCTCAACCTCGACCATCGCATCCTCTGCCTGGACCAGTTTCGTCTTTTTTTCCTGCACCAGCTGTCTCTTCTTTCCCCACTGCCAAAATGTCCATCGGGCGTAGGCATTTATATTCCAGCTATCCTTATCCTCAAAATCGCTTCCCGAGACGCCTGGATCATCCCCCACCCTCTCGTAGTTCAAAGACATGCCGAGGTTGGGAAAATACTCGCTTCTTGCAAGCTGGGCCTCCTTTCCCGCCCTCTTCACGTTGAGCTCCGCCTCCTGTAGTTCAGGCCGGTTCTTGCGGGCCATCGCCAAACATTCCTCAAAGGGAATCTCCATGGGCCAATACTCCAGGATGTCCTCCACCTCCACCTCCATCCGCACATCCCTCCGCAAAAGCGTGTTGAAGGAGGCCTTTGCGACGCTCAGCTCCACCTCGGCGCTGGTGAGGTCCTGCCTCGCCTGGGCCAGTTCCACCTGGGTCTGGAGCAGGCCGTTCTTGGGGATGATGCCCACGTCGTAGAAGGCCTTGGAAACCTTCACCCCGGCTTCCAGTTGCTCAACCGACCGCAGGGCAACTTGCCGAATCTTCTCGGCCTTGAGGATATTGAAATAGACCGCCTTCACCTGAAGGACCAAATCCTGCTTGACGAGCTCAAAAAACACCTTGGATAGATCGACCCCGAGCTTGGCCAATCGGTAGGACCAGTATATGGCACCTCCCCTAAAGAGGGGTTGATCCAAACCGGTCGTCCAACTGTAGTGGTCTCGCGTACCAACCGTGACCCGCAACCCCGTTGCGGTGACGAAAAAAGGGGCCGTGTTCAGGTAGTTGAACCCGTATTCGGTACGAAAGGTGGGGAAAAAATCGGCAAGGGCCGACTTTCTCATGTAGTTCGCCCCCTTTATGCCCTCGCCGGCTGCGTGCAGAGAGGCGCTCCTCTCAAGGGCGATCTCCACCGCCTCCTTTAAACTCAACTCCTTGGCCTCTTCGCCCGCAAAGGCCCACCCAGATATCGTCGAAAGAAACAAGCACAAGACTATAATCTTCCTCACCATGGCTACCTCCTCTTCGTCGGACTTTGAACACCATCGAAGAAAATATCCATAATAATCGGTGCCTTTGAAACCAGGGAATATGTCCCTGGACTCATGATCCACTCGAACATGAAGGAATTTACGATCCCCACAAAAGCATGGGCCATATCCCGCGGATCCATCTCCTTAAATTGACCCTTTTCAATACCGTCGCGCATAACCTCCTCTAGATCGCCGATATAGGCCAGAAATTTTTCATGAACCCCCTTTCCCAAATCATCCTTTATGGTCCACTCGAAACGATTGCGTTCGGAAATGTAAATTTTAAAGAAATCCCTATTCCTCTGCATGAAGTCAAGTTGCAGGCGGAGAACTAATTCGATCTTGTCCATGGGGGAAAGATCTTTCCCCAGTTCGACCCTCACCAACCCGGTTATCTCCCCGACCTTCTCATCGATGAGGGAAAAATAGAGGTCCTTCTTCCCCTTGAAGTACTTGTAGAGGCTTCCCGTCCCGAACTCCGCCCTCCTTGCAATCTCATCCATAGAGGAGTCGTAGAATCCCTTGGCCGCGAAGACCTTTTCGGCCGCCGATTGGATGTCGGCTCTTCGAGTTAAATATTCCTTTCTCTTGCGGCTGAGTTTCTGTCTCATTTGAGAAATATTAATTCATTTTTTGAACTGAAATTCATTTTAGGGGAAAAAATTATTATTTCAAATTTTTATTGTAGGGGAATTTCTGAAGAACCTCCATACCGCTTCGCTTCAATACCTCCTCAGGGACACCCACCATGTTCCCTTTCCTGAGGAAATCAATCTTCCTATCCCGTTTGAAGGGTGTCCCTTAGCCGGTTCCTTCTCGGGAAAATCCCCCCGGTATCCACGTCTTCCTCTTTTCTATAATATGGATAACCTCACATCCCTGGCTCATCAGGCTTGCCCCGATCCATCTCCGGTGACACTTCCACGGTAATCTTTCGGCACAGACAAACGCCGTCATGGAGGAGTTCCCGATTTCCACTAGCTGCGACAAGCCTTCCCTGAAGCCGGGGGTGGCCATATAATTTTCGTAGCCGCCCCTTCGATACCCACCCAATTCGGTACCGAGGTAAACATAGCGAAATCCGAGGTCTCGCAGGCCCCTTTCGAATGCATCCCTCTTGAAATGCTCGAACCGGCTGGTAGGGAAACTTCGGACGTCCACGACGGTCTCGATCCCGTACTGCCGGAGCAGGGATATGAACTCATCCAAGGACCGTGTGCTGGTACCGATGCTGTAGACCCTTTTTCCAACTACCGCTTGCCCGCTCAAGGTACTCACTGCTTTCTCCCTCGCTACCAGAGAAAATGGAGCTTTTCCCCCATACGATACAGACGACCCAGCTTTGCGATCCTCCCCTTGAGCCGGGATCCGTACTGCTCCCTCTCCCACTGGTTAAACAGGACCCGTCTATAAAGGGGGACGAGATGGGGATAATGTTCGTTCAGCACCGGAGAAAGAGACGCCCATACACCGGGCCGGGGGTTGAGAAGGTCCAGGTAGATCCAATCCACCCCAACATCCCGGAAGGCTGCGATGAGCCCCCCCAAATTCTCCTCGGTATCGAAGAGATAAGGCATGATGGGGCCTAAGAAGGCATAGCTGGTGATGTCTTTTTCCTTGGCCTGCTTGAGAAGTGAAAGCTTCTCCTCAGCGGAGGAACCTCGGGGTTCAAAGACCCCCTGCAACCCCTCATCAAGTGCGGTAATGGTCGCGCCCAGTTCTACCCCCCGGTTCCCCTCAAACAGGTCCAAATCCCTGGATGCCAGGGCGCTTTTCGTCAGAATGGTAATGGGAAAGTCGTTAGCCAAAAGGATTTCAACGCACGCCCTGGTAATCGCGTACCTTTCCTCCAAGGGCTGCCAGCCATCGCATACGGAGCTGATAAACACCCTTCCCACCCGAGCCCCTTTGACCTGTTTCATCAAAACACGAGGGGCATTCACCTTCACATCCACAAACTCACCCCATGGCTCCCGATGCTTGGTATACCTCATCATGAATCGCCCGTAACAGTAGCGACACCCGTGTTCACACCCCAAATATGGGTTCAGGGCATAGTCGGCCAGGCCGGAACGATTCAAAATGGACTTGCATTCGATCTCCCTAATGATTAACGCCAAACCGCTGCCCTCCCCGGGGAAATGTCCTGGGAATTTCCCGACTCGGCCATGCGTTGAAGTGCCGAGGAGATGGGGTCTCAGGGGTGATGGGTTTTGTCGTCCCCGAATAGGTCCACCACCGTGGAACCAATGCGAATAACGCGAATCCGGGCGGGATCCAGTTCTGGCGCCACGAAGGATATGGCGCCTCTATGGACATCCATGTTCTCCAGGATTCCCAGGCCCAGGTTGAAGTTCGCCTCGTCGTTGAGCCCGATCAATACCCCACCGAGGCCTTTCCCCCGATAGCGAACCCTGAAGGGACTTACCACTCTCGTCCCATCCAAGCTCTTCCGGTACAGCCTCACCTCTTGGAAATAGGCGGCGAATTTCCTCGATCGGTTGGACCTCCTCTGTTCCGGCGATTTCACCCTCACCTTCTCAGGGGTCCTCAAACGGTGAATTGTCATATCCGGTCGAAATTGATGAGGCCTGAGCAGGCCCTCGATCTCCCTTCTCCTCTGCAGCCCAATGAGATGAGCCGGTTTTAACAGGTCAACCTTTTGAAATTTGAGCTCCCAGGCGATCTCACCGGTCACGAAGCCCGTGGTATCTATGATGATAACCTCAGGCCCGAGATCGGTCGCTCTATCCACAATTCTCTTCGTCCCAACCAACATCTCCAACATATGCCCCCTCGGGGATGTCGACCCCACAAAATAGGAGGCTATCGCTTGAGCATCGTCAAGTTGTCCCGGCGCCGATTCGAACAGGGAAAATCCGATGGTGGTGGGGGGGCCCAGAACCGATTGCCCGATATCTCCATCTATCAGGGCAACTGTGTTCCCCATCCCGCACAATCGGGTTACGAGGAAATGGGCAAGGGTGCTCTTTCCCGTGTCCGACGCCCCCAAGATCAAGGCACTTCCCTTCTTCCGGTGGATGGCCTCAACCAGATCCACCCATTCGCGTGGGACCTCCCAGTCCATCACGGTTGCCTCAACATCCACTTCGGAGCATCTCCTCGAATCGATGGGCATCTTCCATCATGGAAGTGTTGTTGAACATGAAATAGATGGCCTCTCCCCCAGACCATTTCGTCTTCAGTTCAAGGAGATCTTCGTCGGTATACCGATAGCGGTACCCGCTCAAACCGTGGAGGCGGAAATAGCGAATCCGCCCGGAAAGAGGAGTGTTGCGAAGGGGATCAACACAATGTACTAACCCCAGCTCCTCACATATCGCCCGGATCTCCTCCTCATTCCAGTCTCCCCTGGGCTCCCAGATAAAGCTAAACACCTTCCCCTTGATCTGCCGAAAAAAATTCCCCATATTGCCCACGTGCTCGGATGTCATGCCGAAACTGGGGGGACACTGAAAGATGATCTTTTCGGGCCCCAGGTTCCCGCAGAACTGCTCGGTGGCCTCGAGGGCCTCAAAGACCTCGTCGGTCGGCTTGAAGGATCCGTAGTTGTTCCGGTTATCGACGGAAATAGGCTTCTTGAGCCGGCGATAGGTCGGGCTGGCGGGCTCATGGGTGATGAGCTGCCATGCTTTGGCGGTAAACTCGAAACCCTCGGGAGCCTCCTCCCGCCATTTGAGGGCCGTCGGTAGGGTGGGGAGTTGATAGAAGGTCTGCTGAATTTCCACCGCCGAGAATTGCTCAAAATACCTTTGCCTGGCAACGGGAAACCCGCAACAACCGATCTTGATAGCCATCTTCGCGGTTCGCCTTCCCGCATCCCCCTTCAGGGCATACCGCGTCAGAAGAGGTTCATCTGCTCCTCAGAAGCTTCTCCATTTTCCCTTTCCCCATGGGAAAAGATGTTGATCTTGCCGTAAACCC
>DAOVIU010000235.1 GCA_030673585.1 Pseudomonadota bacterium
AATTGGTGAATAGGCATGACGTCAAGCCGGAGGATGTTGATCGGGTCAGAATCATAGCCGGTACGAGGCCAATCGAGCATACGGGCGATCCGGCGAAGAAATACCCGACGAATAAGGAAACCGCCGATCATAGCTCCTATTACTTGACAGCTATTGCCATCGTTGATCGTACCGTGGGCCCCGAACAATACCAACCTTGGAAATACAAGGATCCCAACGTACTGCAACTCATCGACCGCATTACGCTGGAAATAGACCCGGAAATGGACAAGTTACCCCGCTCCGGGATGTCGGAAATCACGACCAAGGACGGGAAGCGCTACACATCGAGAATAGACTACCCCAAGGGCGACCCTAAGAATAGTATGTCGGACCGGGAGTTGGAGGATAAATTCACATCAATGGTCTCCAAGTTCATGAGCGTGAAACAGATGGAAAAGGTGATCGAGACGGTCTATCAACTGGAGACTTTGGATAACATTGATAATTTGATGAAACAATTAATCTTTGAGGGGAGAGGATAACCTTTTCGTTCCACCTCCCCCACGAGCTCATCCCCCCTAGCATCGTGTAACCTTTGGCAGCCCATGGGCGGCATCGGGTTACATCCAGCTCACAACACAATGCACTTACCATCCTCTGCATATTCTGCATCAAGCCTCTCGATTCTGCCGAGCATGTCATAGGACATATGGGTCAGTACGAGTCTCCGACACCCGAGTTCGTCCCGATGCGCCATGAGGTTTCGATAGTCAAGGTGATACTTGATGCTCTTCTCATAGAAATAGGCTTCACAGATGAAGAGGTCCGCTCCCTCCGCGGCGCGGATCAAAGCATCGGTCCACTCCGTGTCACCGGAGTATCCAATGATCTTTCCCCCGCACTCAACCCGCAAGGCATAGGGAGGTGCGCCACTCGCGTGGATAACGCCAAACGGGGTAACACCAAGCGAGTCTATTCTCATTGCCTTCCCGTCCGTGAGTTCGACGAACTCAAGGGCGAATTCCCGCTCCACGCGAGAGGATCCGGGGAACAAGAGTTCCATTGCATCACGAATTCTGGATTCCAAACCTGGGGGCCCCGCTACAACAAGCGGCCTCGTGCGCCGGGAGATGAGCTGCGCATCCAGCACGAAGAAAGGGAGGCCACCGAAATGGTCACCGTGGAGGTGCGTAAGCAGGATGGTATCAATACCTGAGGGGTCTACTCCCCAACGCTTCATCGCAATCAGCGATGACGCGCCGCAGTCCAGAAGGAAGCGAACCGTGCCATCATCGATGTGGATGCACGTCTGAAACCGGCCTCCACTTCCGAAGGCATCGCCGCTCCCCAAGAACCTGACGTTCACCTTGCTCATGACGGACTCTAGCTCGAAGTTGCTCCCATGCTGTTGCCTTCAACCGCTCAAGCCATTGCTTTGCCATGAAAGCGGGAAAAACGCAAAAACCAATAATGATGCGGGGAAATTTACTTTTCCCTCGCAACAATAAATCCCGCGGCATCGAGCAGGTCATGGGCAATATAAATGCGTGTTTGGTCTTCAAGTTTTTTTACTTTTTCATCCTCGCCCGGTTCGTTTTCAAACGGTACGAGGATTCCAATTCCGTTGATGTTTAACGCCGTCTGAACATCAGTCGCCCGGTCTCCAATGACATACACATGTGCATCATCCGGTGCTATGTTTTCTGCCTTTAAAGCATCGAACACCATCCCGAGGTTGGGTTTCAAGCATGTGCATTCGTGCACCAGCTTCTCATCGAAATTGACCCCGGGCTTCGTTTTCACATAGCCCGGGGTGGCGTGTGGGCATAGAAAATATCCATCAATACGCCCCCCCATACTTTTCAATTCGTCAACAACATGCGTGCAGACTTGGTGGGTTCTCTCGAACGTCAACAGCGGGTAGTCGATTATTGCAACGCCCGGCTGGTTTGTTATCATGTAAATTGCCGAGTCGGGGATAGTCATCAACAACGTGAGACCATCGATTACGTAAGGTAGTATTTTCACCTTCGATTTCCAGTGATCATCTCTCCCGAGGTAAAGGTGGTCTCTTTCGTCATAGATTAATGTGCCATCCCTGTCTATGCATATGATTGTTTTCTTCATTGGAGTATCTTCCCCGAATCCTTTACGTCGTACCCAGGTAGAGCCCTTGCTTCCTTCAGAAACCTCTTCGAATGGAGAAGGTTGAAGAATATCCGAACGGGCCTCAGGGAAAGGTTCTCCCTTGGGACAACGAGGTCGTATCGTTCAGCGGTGATGGGGAGGAATCGCAGCCTCAAGAACTCAGCGACCGGTTGAATCCCAAGGCCCACATCGGCCCCCCCCTTTAAGATGGCAAGGCCCACCTCCAGGTGGGTATAAACTTCGTTCGTATAGCCCACCACCTTTTTGCGATCGATCCCATGTTGAGTCAAGAGATAATCCAGCAGTACCCTCGTCCCCGATCCCCGTTCCCTGTTGATCAGCCGTATTCCGGGTTGAAGGAGGTCCGTTGGACCCTTAAAAGCCGGTCCCCCTTTCAACCTCACCATCCATCCCTGGGTCCGATAGGCCAGATTGAACACCAAGGGGCTCTCCTTGGGCGAAAAATCACCCAGGAACGGCAGGTTATATTCACCACTTGGGGGATGGTAGAGATGGACTCCCGCCAGGTGGGCCTTCCCCTCTCTGATTGCCCTTATCCCCGCCTGACTCCCCAACGTTGCATAGAAGGCGAGGAGTTCCGGACACTCTGCATGGAGGATCCGCGCGAGGACTCGGCCCAACAAGAGGTCGTCGCTCCCAGCAATGAATAACGCGGTCTCTCCCTTCGACTCGGATTGAATGGGAAACGAACCTATCCTCTCGAGGGAATGGGATTCTATCCACTGGCGCAGTTGCGGGCGCGAAAAGGTCCATTTGCCGGTAATCCGCGCACCGGGAAGCCTCCCCTCCTTCACCAGCCGGTAGATAATCTTCTCGTTGAGGTTGAGGTATTCAGCAACTTCCCTTGCTGTCAACAGCTCTTTTTCCATGGTATTCCTCTCATTGACCCATCTTATAAGAGGTGTACGGAGGTGGCCTTGAAGGTTAGGTATACCTGGGAGCCCACATTCAATCCCAACCTCCGGAAGGAATGTTCCGTAATGTGGACCCTGAAGGTCTCCCCCGCATTGACCACCAGGTCCACCCTTCCCTCCTGTCCAGCCACCCGGGCAATGATCCCCTCGTATCGATTCCTTGCGCTGGAGGTGAAGGTCTCTTTGGAAACGATGATATCCTCCGGATTTATGGAGATGTGATTTGAGGCAGAGGAGGAGAACTCCTGAGGGATCCAAATCCGAATATTGCCCGTATCGAAATAAGGGCCGTCCGCAGAGGCCTTTACGATACCGCCGAATAAATTATGCATGGTGGAGGGAACCAGCCGGGCCTCAAAGATGGGGAAAACGTGGTGCGCAAGCCGGTATGCCTGGGGAAGGTTATGGGTGGTGAGAACAATGGTTGTTCCACGATCTCCGTTGATGGCCACAATGACCTCCTCGAGCTGGCGGATATGACCCACATCTACATTTGCCGTGGGCTCGTCGAGAAATAGGATCTTCGGCTCGATAACCAACGCCCTGGCAACGGCAACCAGCTGGGCTTCCCCTCCCGAAAGTCCTCCGGCCTTCCTTTTCGCCAACCCCCGCAAGCCTACTCGGTCGATGGCGTCTCCTATCATGGCAGCCCGATTTTTTTTCGGAATCCCCCGAGCCCTCAAGCCATAGGCGACATTGCCCTCCACGGTGGTGTTAAAGAGGTAAGGGGTCTGGAGGGTCATGGCCATGGATCTCTGGATCTCCAGCCGACTGTTGTTTTGGTGCGTAACGGGCTTCCCCTCGAAGAAGACTTGCCCTGTGGTCGGCTGGAT
>DAOVIU010000159.1 GCA_030673585.1 Pseudomonadota bacterium
ATTGAATGCAAGACATACCGCTGGCGAGGCCATTATGAAGGGGAGGCCGACCGCACATATCAATATCGAACAAAAAAAGAAATTGAATCATGGAAGAAGAAATGCCCCATTGAACGCTTGAAAGAGGTTCTCCTGAAGAAAGGGATAAAGAAGACCGAATTTGAGCGAGTGGAGAAAGATATTCGAATAGAGCTCGAGGAAGCAATCAAATTTGCGGAGGAAAGTCCGTTCCCCAACCCAGAAGACGCTTTAAAAGACCTTTACGCGGAATCATAGAGCAGACAGGAGAAAGCCATGAGGGAAATCACTTTCGGCGAAGCTATGGTGGAAGCACTAGATGAGGAGATGGAACGCGACGAGCGAGTCTTTGTCATGGGTGAAGATGTTGGCCGCTTTGGCATGATTTACATTGGAAATCGGAAACTCTACGAGAAGTATGGGGAAAAAAGAATGCGGGATACGCCCATTTGCGAAAATGCGATCGTTGGCTTTGCCTTGGGAGCGGCAATTACCGGCATGCGGCCAGTGGCGGAGATAATGTTCTGTGATCTCATGACCCTTGCTATGGAGCAGATCGTCAACCAAGTAGCCAAGATTCGGTATATGTTTGGAGGGAACATAAAAGTCCCCTTGGTTATTCTAACGACTGTGAGCGGATTCCGGAGGACAGCTGCTCAGCATTCCCAACACCTTGAGGCCTTTTTTACCCATGTTCCGGGTCTTAAGGTAGTTATGCCATCTTCACCATATACGGTTAAAGGGTTATTGAAAACAGCCATCCGAGATGACAATCCCGTGATCATATTGGACCACCAAATGCTTCTTCGGTTGGGAGCAAAGGGGCCCGTACCCGAAGAAGAGTACCTCCTGCCCTTTGGCCAAGCGGAGATTATGAGGAAGGGTAAGGACCTGACGGTGGTGGCTACCTCTTTGATGGTTACCAAGGCCCTAAACGCGGCCCAAGAATTGGAGAAAAAGGGTATCCAGATCGAGGTCATCGATCCTCGAACCCTAAGTCCCCTGGATAAGAATACAATTCTGGCCTCGGTCGAAAAAACGGGAAGGTTACTCATCGTCCATCAGGCTTGCAAGACCGGTGGGTTTGGCGGGGAGATAGCCGCCATGGTGGCGGAAGAGGGTTTCAACTACCTCGTAAGTCCCATACGACGTTTGGGATCTTATGATGTCCCCGTTCCTTTCAGCCCAATTCTGGAAGATTTCGTAATACCAAACGAAGAGAGGATCACGAAAGAAGTGTTGGCCTTGGTAGAGGAATAGTCATTTACGAATATGTTGGTTGGAGGAAGGTGGAATGGCTACGGAAGTCATAATCCCGGCACTTGGGGTAGTTGTTGAGAATGTTAAAATCCTCAAGTGGCTTAAGTCAGAGGGTGATCAGGTGAAGGAAGGAGAACCCTTGTTAGAGATAGAGTCCGAAAAAGTCACTACCGAAATCGTCTCACCGGCATCGGGAATTTTGGGATGTATCCTTTACCCCGAGGGGGCCGAAGTGCCCGTCACGAAAGTGGCCGCGGTGATAGTGACCGAGGGAGAGGCCGTTCCAGAATCCTATCGCCAACAAATGGAAGAAACCCCGCCTCCGAGCGCGGAGACGCCTGCGCCGTCAGTTCTCCTCGAAGAAAAAACAACGGGGCCTGGTAAGGCGGTTCCAGCAGCCCGGAAGTTGGCAGAAAAAAGAGGGGTGGATCTTTCCCTCGTGACGCCAACGGGACCCCACGGAACCATCATGAGGAAAGATGTGGAGGCTTACCTGGCTTCAGCGGTTTCAGAAAAACGACCTCAAAGAGTCTCCACCTTGGCACGGAAAGAAGCGAGGAGGCGCCAGGTTTCACTGGAGGGCATCCAGGGCACGGGGACCCGAGGCCGCGTCATGAAGGTAGATGTTCTCAGGGCAGCAGAGGAGGCAAAAGCCATCCCCGAAAGAGAGGATCTTTTTGGCAAAGTCATTCCCATGAATAAAATGCGTCAGGTAATTGCTCGACGCCTGTCCGAGAGCGCTCTTACGGCACCTCACATCTATCTATTTACCGATGTTAACATGGAAAAGGTGCTCATTGGTCGGGAGATTATTCTGGAGGATTTTGAATGGCAATTTAATGTACGCCCGTCCATCAACGACATCCTGATCAAGGCCGTGGCACTAACTCTTCGAGAATATCCGTTGCTCAATGCCACGGTAAAGGGAGATGAGATTCATGTTCATCCCGAAATTAACGTAGGGCTTGCGGTGGCCTTGGATGATGGATTGATTGTTCCCGCAATTCCCCGGGCAGACGAGCTCGGTTTGGGAACAATCGCCCAAATGAGGGTCGATTTGGTGGATCGCGCAAAAAAGGCAAAACTGAAAATAGAGGAGGTTCAGAGGGGGACTTTTACCATTTCCAGTTTAGCGAGCTTCGATATTACTTTCTTTACGGCCATTCTCAATCCACCGCAGAGTGGAATTTTGACTGTGGGAAAGACGCAGGATCAGTTGTATCTCGAAGATAGTCAAGTCAAGAAGAGAAAAGTCGCGAATTGTGGGCTTTCCGTGGATCACAGGATCGTCGATGGCGCCGTTGCTGCGGCTTTCTTGCAGAGCCTCAAGAAAAAATTGGAGAACCCCTCATACGCATTCATGCAACTCTAGGACTGTTACCCGTATAGTTGGAGCGCAATCATGTCAACTTTGAATCCCGCAACGTCAGCTAGTGCAACAGAATCTCCTTATGATATTGCCGTAATAGGGGCAGGTCCCGGCGGGTATGTGGCCCCCATCAGGGCAGCCCAGATGGGGGCCAGGGTTCTCGTCATTGAAAGGGACAAGCTCGGGGGAACCTGCCTCAATAGGGGTTGTATCCCTACCAAGGCCTTCTTATCGGACATAAAGCTCCTCCGTAAAATGAAGATCTCCCCCGTGTACGAAGGCAAAGAACACCTCTCCCTCAACCTGGAAAAGATGGTGAACCGGAAGAATGAGGTGGTGAGTACCATGGTCGACGGTATTGCCACCCTTTTCAAGAGCAACCGAATTCATTTGGTTCGGGGAGTTGGATCCTTCCTGGATTCAAAAACCATCGGGGTTGTTCAGGATGGAAAGCGAGAGACTTACACGGCCAACAATATCATTATCGCTAGTGGATCCAAGGCGGGGACCATTCCTGGCGTGAGCATTGATGGAAGGAGTATTCTCTCCACCGACGAAATCCTCAATCTCCGGAAAATACCGCGGGATTTGGTGATTATAGGCGGGGGAGCCATCGGGATCGAGTTCGCCACCATGTTCAATTCCCTGGGTACTCAGGTGACGGTTGTAGAAATGTTCAAGAAGATTCTCTCCACCGAGGATGACGAAATCATCCGGAGGCTCCGAAGAATCCTCGAGGGGGATGGCATAAGGATCCTGACCGATACGAGGGTACTCGGGGCCTTACCAAAAAGGAATAAGGTCGAAGTTGAGGTCGAGGAGAAATCAGGGGGAAAAGGTCAGATCACGGCGGAAAAGGTCCTCATGACCACGGAAAGAACGCCTTGCACTGAAGGGCTTGGCCTCGAAACCATCGGCCTCAGGATGGACGGGCCCTTCATCAAGGTAAACGCCAAAATGGAAACCAATGTAGATGGGGTGTATGCCATCGGGGACGTCATTGGAAAAATGATGTTTGCCAACGCAGCCTCAGCAGAGGGGATTATTGCCGCAGAGAACATCATGGGACGATCGCGCGAAATAGACTACCGCAGAATCCCCAGCTGTTCTTACGCCATCCCTGAGGTAGCCTCGGTAGGGATGAGGGAGAAAGAGGCCCGAGAGGGTGGTCTTAAAATTCGGGTAGGTAGACTTCCCTATAGCGCTAGCGGCAAGGCAATAGCAATGGGCGAACCCGAGGGTCTCGTCAAGATCATTGCCGAAAAGGAGCTGGGGGAAATACTCGGAGTCCATATCCTCGGAGAAAATGCCACAGATCTTATTGGGGAGTGCGTTCTGGCCATGAACCTTGAGGCTTCCGTCGAAGACCTTAGTCAAGTGGCAAAAGGACATCCGACACTTTCCGAAACTATCCCGGAGGCCGCATTGGATTGGAGCAGGCTGTCTATCCATCAGCCACGAAAAATATAACCTCCACGGGGAACCTTTCGAGCAAGTCAAACCGTTTAATCAACCCCCTCTCTTCCAATCACCCTTTCCCAAGGAATATTCCTAGGCGTTATTTTATAAGGAAGTGAGCGAAATGCAGAAAGCCAAAGTAATTCTCATTATTTTTTCTCTGTTTGCTGTTTTACTCGGCTATTCTACCGTCGCCGCAAGATAAGGAAAACCAACAATCGTTGTATGGTAGATAGACATGGAAGAAAGCGATGTAGCTAGAGATTGCCTGTAGACTATGAAAACCGAATGGGAAATAGAGCTGGTTTAAGCATATCTTGACAGACGAAGTATGATCTTCTAGACATATAACAATTTTCACCAAAGCCCAATTCACTTTTGCGCCCCTGAAATGAACGAGAGAATCCGTTTTCCTAGCAATTCCGAATTGGAAAGACCGAAATTACCTGGCGGCAATTGCCACAATAGCCCTCTGATGCTATAGTGGCTCAGGGAGTTGCCTTATAACGGCTGAATGGGTTTCGAATGTTCAAGGCCATCATTTTTGACTACAACGGAGTCCTCGTTAACGACCTGAAAATCCGTGAAGAGCCGTACTATCGGGCTGCAACGGATTTGGGCATTCCCCTGGCCAGGGAAACGCTCAGACAATACCAGTCCCCATCTCACACACCAAAGAGAACGCCGCTCTATGGACACACCTCCGATGCGAGCTGGAAAG
>DAOVIU010000281.1 GCA_030673585.1 Pseudomonadota bacterium
CCGCCGAGCAGCCGGCAACAGAAACAACAATAATCTACAACGAGCAATAAGGGCGGCAGGCTTCAGTACCTTATTATCACCTTATTTCTGTGAAATGGTGGGGCGGAAAAAGGGGGGCAGCGGGCACACAATAATGCAACACGTTGGGTCGGCCCAGTCAAGCCGACTAAGCATCAGGTGTTTACATAGCTAAGTCGTATACTTACTGGAAAAGGAAAAGTGGGCTTTTATATTGAGTGAATTCAGTTCGATTTAGACCTGGTCTCACAAGTAAATGCATCATTTGTGTGCATTACCAAGGCTCTGAAGGAATTCCATGACCCTGCTGTTGAATTCGTCGGGCTTTTCGAGCATGACCATGTGACCCGCACCGTCGATGATCTCCAATCTGGCCCCTTCAATCTTCTCAACCAAAAACTGGGCATACTTGGGAGGGGTCAACAAATCGTCACTGCCACAAACCACGAGGCTGGGAACCCGGATCGTTCCCACTCGGTCCATGACATCGAATCGGTCGCAAGCGATGAAATCACCATAGAGAATGTTTGGTCTCGAATTAAGCATGGTTTCAATCCCTTTTTGAATCAGATCAGTGGGAGTTCTTTTGGAAAAGGCATAACCACAAATCGACTTTACCGTGTCCTCGAATCTCTCCTGAATGCCCTCGAGGATCTCGGGCAAAACCCTCAGCCGCGCACCTGTCCCCACGAGAACCAAAGCTTCCACGTACTGAGGATAAAAGAGGGTGAATTCCTGGACAATCGCCCCTCCCAGGGAATGGCCGATGAGGCAAAACACATCTCCAGGTAATGCTTGGAGTAAATGGATAAGATGGTTTGCATAGGCACCCACCGACTCTTCCCCCTCGTTGCCAGCCTCTCCATGGCCGGGGAGATCTACCACGACGACATTATGGGACTTTTCGAAGAATTTCCTTTGGTAGTTCCAAATGAGATGGCTTCCGCCGGCACCATGAACGAAAACCAATGTCCTCAGCCCCTCCCGTATGCCACAGCTGCCAGTCACGTAACTGATCTGCTTAGCTTTACTCTGGAGTAATGGCATGATGATCCCTAGAGCAAGAGTGCCATCATATCGACATCTTCAAAAACGCCTTCGAGATACCTTGCCTTGGACTTACGCCCTTCAAACTTGAAATTGAACTTCTGGTAAAGATTTATGGCAGGACGATTGGACGAATAGACTTCTAGTTCAATTCGCAATAATCCTTTTTCCCTGGCACGTTGAATCGCTTGCTCAACCAGTTTCGAACCGATTCCCCTTCCCCGAAACTCCTTTAAAACACCTGTGCCGAGACGGCCACTATGTCCGAATCCAGGAACGTCAGGGACGATTATATCACACCAACCAATGACCTTATTATGGCGGAGTGCAACAAGTCCAATATTCCCTCTTTCAACATTCCCCTTTACAAATCTGCGAACTTCTTCCAGGGGAGGAGCTTCGGTGAAAGCGATAAACCTCCTCTCCTTTGCCACAATGTCAAAAGCTTCTCGAAAACTTGAGATGTGAGTTTCTGAAATTGAGACTATCCGAATGTCTGAATCCATAATCGATTTTAGCTTATGGGCTTTTGAGGGAAAAGGGGGGTATCTCCGTGAATTCAAGCGGATTAGGCTTCGATCAGGAAACGGCAGAAGTCATCTCCCTTGGCAAGGCAATGGGATTCATCGGCGGTAACATCCTCCCGAAAAGGGCTTGCCCCATGTCGGCCATAACCCCTCGGGTAAAGTGACAAACGGGCCCGGCTGATTTTCCATAGGCCGCGGCAAAGGGGGAAAATATTGCCATTACGATCAACCTCTTGGCCAGCGGGTTGAACTCCTCCAGCTTGAACTTCCCCCAGACGATTTGGCCCCCCATGTTCATCATGAACTGGACGATCTCATCATCTCCGTATTCGAAGGTTTCCCGATATTTCTCGGTGGAGAGGTGGCCTCCGGCAAAGCCACCACGACAAAGGATTTCTTGGGCCTCCTCTCCGAGCCTCTCCTCCAGCGCCCTTTGAAACTCCACCAGGGTCTCCGGGCGAATGAGAAGATACCTCACTCCCTTGAAAGAGATGGCTCCCCTTTCCTCATCGTATTCCAAGGCTTCGAGAATGGGATTTCGCATGGTTCCCCGTGTCCCTTGAAAGGATTTCCGTCGGACCATTATTTTTTCTTATCGGATTTCACCTTTCGTAACGCCTTCGTAGCGTCCGTATCCACGGCGAAGGTCTTAGGGGCGATCACGACACCGTAGTTCTCCTTCGCGCTTTTGACGGAGATGATGCCGTTTCTCACTTCCTTGCGGACCTGGTCGATGGGGCGTTTCCTGGGATCGCCGTATCCTCCCCCTCCGCCCGCCTCCTGATAGTAGATGGTCCCCGCCGGTACGTCATCCACCAGATCCTTTGTGGTGGTCCGATAAACCCTTCCGTTGGGGTATTGAAGCTCGATCTTATTCAAGGTCCCGGGCTTCCCCCCTTGCGCGCCAAAGGGAGCCTCTACATCCCCCTCGCCGAAGGTGATCAGCTTCACCTTTTCTCCTCCCAATTCGAACTTGGTGACAACGCCCAATCCCCCTCTCCATTGTCCCGGTCCCCCTGAATCGGGGAGATACTCGTGCTCCAAGATGAGATGAGGGGTCTGAAGCTCAAACATCTCGTAGTCCTGGTCCAGGACCCCTCCCGAGGCATCGATCATCCCGATGTGGTCATAGCCGTCCGTTCCCTTAATGGCTCCCGATCCCCCCTTCAATCCCATAAAGCAGATATCCACAAAGGGCTCATTCTTTCGGGGGTCTAAGCCCGTCGTGAGGCTGCACAGGAGCTCGTTCCACTCCGCCGTCACCCGGTCCGGGATAACGGGGCCCAGGGCCCTCATAATGGCATCGGCGTTGATGGGGCAGAGGTGGTTACCATAGGTGGTCGCAGCGGGAAAGGCGGCGTTCAGGACGGTTCCCTCCGGTATGATGATCTTGACCGGCCTGACCATGCCGTCGTTATGGGGCATATCAGGATTGACCATCTGAAGGAAGGTCAGGAGGGTAGCACTAGCGCTGGAAGTATACGTGCCGTTCACAAACCCCTCGGTCTGGGGATCGGTGTGGGTATAGTCGAAGGTGATGTCCTCATCCTCCACCGTGATCTTTACCCGAACGGTATATTTGGAGCCCGGATGTCTCCCATCATAGTAGCCGGTGGCCTCGCCCAAATAAACCCCGTTGGGAATGGTCCTGACTTCCGCCCTCATCATCTTCTCGGTGGAGTCGAAGAGGTATTCCTTATGGGCGTTGAAAACATCCAGGCCGTATTTCTCGACCAGAGCCAGAATGCCCCTTTCTCCCACCACACAGCTTCCGATCTGGGCCCGCATATCCTCCTCGACCATCTTCAACCGGATGTTGGCGAAGATCAGATCCCAGAC
>DAOVIU010000317.1 GCA_030673585.1 Pseudomonadota bacterium
AGCTAACCGATACTAATCGGTCGAGAGGCTTGACCATAAAATAGTTCAGGATCAGGAGGGAGGGTTAGGGTCAATTTTGATCCTAATTCTTCCTCCTATCTTGGAGGATAATCGTTGCTCGTATTCAATTGAAGGTTTTGGTTCCACTTTTCCGGTGACCATAGCGGAGGGGAGACACCCGTTCCCATACCGAACACGGCAGTTAAGCCCTCTAGCGCCGATGGTACTGCACGCGCGAGTGAGTGGGAGAGTAGGTCGTTGCCGGGAAACTGAAAAAAAGCCCTTTCCATATGGAAAGGGCTTTTTTTAATCTCTGTCCGATCGAGTGTTCCTCTTGCGGTCCTGCGGTGTTGCAGTGCTGCAGTCGTGCCGTTGTTTGTTGCACATTTTGATTCCCCTACGGGATTCGCTCCGGGACCTCCCGTAGTTTTTCAAATATCCTAGCGATTTTATCTTGACACATTTCTCGATTTTGGCTACCATCTCAACGAGATGGGGCCCATAGCTCAGTTGGTGAGAGTGCCGGTCTCACATACCGGAAGTCACTGGTTCAAGTCCAGTTGGGCCCACCAATGATTTCAAGGGGTTAGCCGAATTGGCTAATCCCTTTTTTGTTATTGCATATGAGGGTGTTCGCAAGGATGTAAGGGATTCAATACCAAAATTTCTCTTGACTTATCTAGGAAGCTAAGCTATTCATATTCTGTGGCTTTTTGGATTTACAGATAGCATAACAATTTCTAAGGTGAGATTATGTCGGGGCATTCCAAGTGGAGTACCATTAAGAGGAAAAAGGGAGCGGTCGATGCCAAGAGGGGGAAGCTGTTTACCAAATTGATCAAGGAGATATCGGTAGCGGCGAGATTAGGGGGAGGCGATCCAGAGGGAAATCCTAAGTTGAGAGCTGCCATTGCTGCTGCTAAAGCGGAGAACATGCCCAAGGAGAATATTGAAAGGGCGATCAAAAAGGGAACGGGGGATCTAGAAGGGGTGAGCTACGAAGAGGCAACATATGAGGGATATGGGCCGGGTGGAGTGGCAGTCATGGTTGAGGTGCTTACGGATAACAAAAATAGAACCCTTGCGGATATTAGACATCGTTTCTCCAAGTATAACGGAAACCTCGGGGAGTCAGGATGTGTCTTGTGGATGTTCAATTTGAAGGGCCTTATTCTGTTCGATAAGAATACAGTCGACGAAGAGAGGTTGATAGAGGTTGTCCTCGATGCAGGAGCGGAGGACGTCAGAGAGCGGGAGAGGGAATTCGAAGTGATTACGGATCCAGCCCCGTATGAGGATGTGAAGAGGGCTGCTGAAGATGTGGGATTAGAGTATTCTTTTGCAGAGGTGACCATGATTCCTCAAAGCACCGTTCAGCTTCGGGGGAAAGAAGCTGAGAAGATGCTGAGTTTGATGGAGGGCTTAGAGGATTCCGATGATATTCAAAGGGTATACGCCAATTTCGATATCCCCGACGAGGTGATGGAACGATTGGCAGTGTAAAAAAAAGAGCTCGTATCGATTGGGCTCAATGCCACCATGAGGGAAGGAACTAGTCGAAATCCCACTGATTGGTGAACAATACATCACCTCCATATCACGATTTCAATACAAGCAAATGATTCCATAAGGGAATTGAGGAGGTGAGCAGAGAAGGACACCGGGACTATTCAGAATATGAGATTGTAGGAAGCATTATCATCTTCATTTCCTTCGTTCCTCAGCCCATTCAAAGACCTGCCGAAAATTTTACCCCCGCTCTTTATTTGGCGAAAAATATGGAAAACCAATGGGGAGGGATTGCAATCCGTTTCCCCTGGTTGTATACTGGGGGCCGTACCGGGAGAGCTTTGTGATTCTACGGTAAATGGAGGAAATCGTGAGGGTAATAGGAATTGATCCCGGCTTGGCCACAACGGGATTTGCCATTATCGAACCGCTTCAGAAAGGCGGGCGCGTTTGCCACTCCGGAAATATCAACACGGATCGGGGGCATTCCGTCGAGGAGCGGCTATCGACCATTTACCATGAATTATCGGGCGTATTACGAAGATGGAGCCTGGATTTGATGGTTTTGGAAGATGTCTTCGTTGCGAAGCAATTCCCGATGGCGGCCATGCAACTGGGGGAGGTAAGGGGGGTTATCCGGCTGATTGCGAATAACATGGGCATCCCTATATCTGAGATAAAGCCCACTGAAGTGAAGAGCGCACTAACGGGTAGCGGAAGGGCGGGCAAGGAGCAAGTAAAACGGGTAGTTCGAAGGCTTTTACATATTGAGGAAACAATCAAGTCTGACCATGTCTCCGATGCCATGGCATTGGCTTTGACGGGTTTAACGAGAGACGGTGTATTTCGATGGTGAAGCGTGGGGGAACATGATACGGTATATCAAAGGGCTCATGTTGAAGAAAGAGGGTGATCGGGTTGTGGTTTTGGCCAACGGAGTTGGGTACGAAATACTACTACCAAAGGTCGTGAGGGAAACCTATAACCAGAAAAAGGCGGGAGAAGATGAGGTGGAGCTGTATATCTCATTCCACCAGACCCCCCAACAGCCGAAACCCCAGCTCATCGGTTTCAATTTCGAAATAGAGAGGGAGTTTTTTGAGAAATTTATTACGGTAAAAGATATTGGCCCAGCCCTTGCCGTAAAGGCCCTCGTTTTACCAATTCCCAAGATCGCCAGGGCCATTGAGGAGAGAGATGTGGCCGCGATAATGGGGCTCAAAGGAATCGGAGAGCGGAAGGCTGAGATGATCATTTCCGAACTGAGGGGTAAGGTTGGGAAATTTGCCCTCATGAGGGAGGATGCAATTCCGATGGGGGCTGAACCCGAGGATTTTCGCAAACAGGTCGAAGAGGTCCTGGTGAGGGATTTGGGACATAAGGTCGGCGAGGTTCACCAAATGGTCGATGAGGCCATAAAGCGAAATCCATCCATATCCTCACCGGAGGAACTATTTGAAGAGGTTTATCGTGGCGGGAACCGACAGGGGGATGTC
>DAOVIU010000336.1 GCA_030673585.1 Pseudomonadota bacterium
AACCCTGGCGGAGACCTCACTGCTCGCCGGTCTCCCGCAAGCCCCCTCGAGGAACTCCCCCTACAACCACCCCCGAATGGCTAAACTGCGTCAGGCCTATGTACTGGATCAGATGGTCGAAAATGAGTACATCGATCGCGTAGAGGCCACCGATGCCCTGGAAACCACCTTGGAGATTCACCCCAGGAAGAGTAAGTTCCTGGAGGTCGCCCCGTACTTCACCGAGCATGTTCGCCGGTATGTCGAGAAGAAGTATGGAAGGGATATGCTGTACAAGGAGGGCCTTCAGATCTTCACCACTCTCGATGTGGCCATGCAAAAGGCGGCCCAGAAGGCCGTGCACAGGGGACTCAAGGAGCTGGATAAGCGTCAGGGATATCGAGGGCCGCTCAAACACCTCGAGCAAGGGGAGATCGAGTCCTTTTGCCAAGAGGTTCAGGAAGCGCTGGGTCAATCTCCCCTGACCGAGGGTGAGGAAGTCCTGGGCGTCGTGGTGGAGGTCAGGGAACGGGAGAAGGCGGTCTCCGTCAAGGTGGGCGACGCGGTGGGCCGAATTGAACTGGAGGATATGAAGTGGGCCCGAAAACCCGACTCGGAGATTCCCTACTACCGGGCGAGGATCCGTAACCCGAGGGAAGCCCTCCAGGTGGGGGATGTCATCAAGGTGAGGGTTAAGGGGCTTTCGAGCAAGACGATGGCGCTCTCCTTGGAGCAGGATCCCCTCGTTCACGCGGCCTTGTTGAGCATCGACCTGAAGACGGGATACGTAAAGGCCATGGTGGGGGGAAGGGACTTTCGGGAGAGTCAATTCAACAGGGCGGTTCAGGCGAAACGACAGGCTGGCTCTGCCTTTAAGCCCATTATCTATGCCTCGGCCATCGATAACGAGTATACCCCCGCCACGGTTATCGTCGATTCGCCCATCATATACGATGGCACGCAAGATTACCAATCCTGGAAGCCCAGAAACTATGAGGAGAAATTCTACGGGCCAACCACCCTGCGGAAGGCCCTTACCAAATCACGGAACGTGATCACGGTAAAGATCGTCCAGGATATCGGGATTCCCTACGTTATCCAATATGCTCGGAAATTGGGCATCGAATCCCTTCTCAACGAGGATCTCTCCATGGCCTTGGGATCCTCCTCCGTCTCCCTTCTGGAACTGACCAAGGCCTACGCGATCTTTGGAAATCAAGGATACAGGGTTGAGTCCATCTTCATTAAGAAGATCACCGATAAGGAGGGCAATATCCTGGAGGAAAAACTCCCCTCCTCGCAAGGGGTTTCTCCCCATGAGGGGGACGGCAGTGGAGAGGAAGGGGACGGTGAGTCGCCTGAGCAGGTCGTCAGCCCTGAGACAGCATACATCATCACGAGCCTGTTGGAAGGGGTGGTACGGAACGGAACAGGCTGGAGGGCGAAGGCCCTTGGAAGGCCTTGTGCGGGAAAAACCGGAACAACGGACAATTATTCCGATGCCTGGTTTATAGGATATACCCCAGACCTCATCACGGGAGTCTGGGTGGGATTTGACCAGGAAAAGCCCTTGGGGATAGATGAAACCGGTTCAAGGGCTGCCTGCCCCATCTGGTTGGATTACATGAAGACCGTGTTGCAGGGCAAACCCATCAAACACTTTCCGGTTACCCCGGGAATTGTCTTCGCCAAAATTGACCCCGAGACGGGGCTGCTCGCCTCTCCTTCCTCCCGAAACACCGTTTTCGAGTGTTTTAAGGAGGGAACCGCCCCCACGCGCCATTCCGAGGCGAAGGCCTCACGCTCCACCGAATTCTTCAAGTTCGACATGAACCGTCCCCTTCGATAAAAAAAGCCGGAGGCCATCAAACCTTCCGGGCTTTCGTGAGACGGGGGAATACACGGGCTCCCCATCAGAGGTTTCCCTGGAAATACTCCCTGATCTTTCCCAGGACGATCTTGGGGATGTCCTCCTTCTTGGTTACGTTATAGAAGCTGACGTTCTTCTTTTTCTCCATTGCCTCCCTGAATTTCAGGGCGTACGTATTCTCGCCGATATAGACGGCGGTGATCCGATTGTCGATATTGCTGAGGTACCCGATTACCTTTCCCAAGTTGGTGATCTTCATATCCGTTATGATGAAGATGTCCGGTTTCTGGGAGGTCTCCAAGAGGGGATCAAGTTCGTTGAGATTGAGGGCCGTCCCACCCCCGAAGTACTTGCAGAGAACCCCATAGATCTTGGCCCTCTCCGATGTGAAATTGAGAATAGCTTTTCCCCCCATGGGGGCATCGCTAAAATTATACACCGCTACTTCGGCGTCATTCCTCAAGTAGGCGTCCGAAGCACACGCAGCTCCAAGGACCGCATAGGATAAATTTTTCCTCGGATTCGTCATACTCCCCGAGGAATCAATGATGATGATGCAGTCCGGTACCGACTCCTTTTCACCAAACGTGCTCCCCTCGATCTTGTTCCACGTCTGGGTGATACCCGGCATAATCTTGCCAAAACTGGTCCACACGTCTACATCCTGATAAGGCTTCCCGATCTCCCACGGACAGTGGGAGTGGGGATTGAGGAACCCCCTTTTCTCCATGGGTACTTTCCAGATGGGGACGGAATAGTCTTCCGCCAGCTTCATATAGTAAATCAAATCCGCATCCAGCGGAGTACACTCGCCCCTGCCCATTCCCCCTTCCATCC
>DAOVIU010000139.1 GCA_030673585.1 Pseudomonadota bacterium
CCACCGTCAGCGATGAATTGAGGGCATGGACGGTGGTGAAGGGTGTACGGTCACCCAAGGCCGCGGGGAAGATCCACTCGGATATGGAGAAGGGGTTCATACGGGCTGAGGTGGTCTCCTTCGAGGATTTCATCCGGTGTGGTTCGGAACATGCGGCCAGGGAGAGAGGCCTTCTTCGGTCCGAGGGGAGGGAGTATGTGGTTCAGGACGGAGATATCATCCACTTCAGGTTCAATGTCTGAATTCCTTCCCTAAAACGGTATAGCCCCTCCTTTTTTTCATGCCACTCCGAAGGGGATTACGTTTCATCCCCCAATCGGTTGGTTCCCTTGGTGATAAGTGCGGCACGGAGAGGAGGGGAAGGGCATCATCTTCTTTCCAAGATTAAGACCACGTGGTATTTGTTGATGGCGACGAATTCCGCCTCATCAACCAGGCTTCCGGACTTGAGGGAATAGATTTTGGCATCGGTGATGGGGATGAAATGGTAGCCCTCCTGATTGAGCATGTCAGTGATGCGGGTATTTGGAAGGAGGTAGACGTTTCCCTCAATCCTGTTTTGAAGGGTCTGAATCTTAATGGGAATCTTTTCCTTCTTGACTCTGGCTTTATACATCTCCATGTCCCGTTCAATGGATTCCCTGGAAGGGATATCTCATACTATATCCGTTTTGGTAAGAATTGGCTCCAGGTTGTACCCCTCTTTGGCCAGATTTTCCCTTCCTCCCTCCTCCCGGTCGACCAGGGCCAGCACCTGGACCACCTCCAGTCCTTGGGCCTTCACAATCTCAATGGCCTTCAGCATGGATCCCCCTGTGGTCACAACATCCTCGACGATGGCCACGCGGGTACCCGAGTTCAGGCTTTTGTCGCCCTCGATCCACGAGGCCGTTCCATGCTTCTTGGGTTCTTTTCGGATGATAAAGGCCGGTATGGGAGAACCCTCCAGATAGCTGACGATGGATATGGCGGTGACGATGGGATCCGCTCCCAATGTGGGCCCTCCGACAGCTTCAACAGGGATTTTTGATCTTTTAATCTTTTCGTGGAAGAGCTTTCCGACCAGGTACCCCCCTTCCGAGTCCAAGGTCGTCTGCTTCCCATCGACATAGAAGTCGCTTTTTCTCCCCGAGGTTAGCGTAACCTCCCGTTTTTCATAGGATTTCTCCCTGGCGATTTGCAAAAGGCGCGTCCTCAAGTCCACCCCTCCACCTCCTTCTCCGATGAGCTGGGTCGGAACCCATGTGGGTGCGTTCGATGCCAACGCCATGCGGTATCGATAATCTCCTCCAGTTTTCCATAGTGAGGGGACCATCCCAATCTTCTCCCGATCTTTTCGGAGGATGCGATCAATATCGGCGGATCTCCCGGCCTCGGTTCAGTCTCTACCACGGGTATCGTCCGACCCGTTACCTGAGAGGCCGTTTGGATGATCTGCTTAACGGAGAAACCTTTTCCATTTCCCAGATTAAAAATATCGGATCCCTCACCTGCATAGAGTGCCTCGAGGGCCAAGATATGAGCCTCGGCGATATCCATGATATGAATGTAATCCCGAATGCAGGTTCCGTCCGGAGTCCCGTAATCGGTTCCGTAAATGGGAACTTTACGCCCTTTCTCCAGCAGGGTCGTCAGCACAGTGGGGATGAGGTGGGTCTCGGGATCATGGTCCTCGCCTATGAGGCCATCAGGATCCGCACCAGCTGCGTTAAAATACCTCAGCGAAATGTATTGAAAGCCATGGGCAACGTTGCAGCTTTCCAGGATTTTCTCGAAGATCAGCTTCGTTTCCCCATATGGATTTATCGGGAGAGGCGGAGAATCTTCTTCAATGGGAACCCGAGGGGGAATCCCGTAGACGGCGGCGGAGGAGGAGAATACCATCTTGTTCACGTTGTGCTTGAGCATCGCGCCCAAGAGCTTTAAGCTCTTACCGACGTTATTGTTGAAGTATTTCAACGGATCCCTCATGGAATCGCCCACGAGGCAATCGGCAGCTAGATGGATAACGGAATCGGTTTCATGGGCGGCAAAGATTGTCCGAAGGATTCGTCCATCACCGATATCGCCTTGGATAAATGTTCCCCCGATAACGGCTTTACGATGTCCCGTCTGCAGGTTATCGAGCACGACGGTCTCAATTCCCTTTTCCAAAAGCCTCTTTACGATATGGCTGCCGATGTAACCGGCTCCCCCGGTTATCAAAACCTTACCCACCGTGGGCTCTCCGTAAATTCGGGTACAAAACGTGTCGATTATAATGCATTGGTCTTTTGGCTGTCAACAGAAAGCGGCACCGGAATTTTCTGGTTTTCTCGGCTACTCCCTTGCCCCTGCGCGCAATCCCTTGAAGGAAGGCGAGAAGGCTCATGTTGACGGCGCTTGGGAACGATGTTCCCTTCCAAAGGTCTCCCGAAGATAGACCAGGGCCTGTTGACGCTCTCCTATTTCTCCCCTTACCTGTTTTTCTCGAACGCAACGGAGGATGTAGCCTACAACAGGACCGGGTTCATACCCCAGCGTCATTACGTCCCTTCCCGTGATGAGGGCAGGAGGGCTTATGATATCCCCTCCCGTGCAGAGATCCTTGATACGATGGCAGAGTTGAGCCAGGATTTGTTCCTCGCGGGATAGCCCACTATTTGCGTCAGCCCGTTGTTCCAAGAGGGAGAAGGTGATCAGAAGCCTTACGGGGGCCCCAACTTGATGGACAAACTGTTTCAGGGCCTTTTGGTTCACCCTCGATCGAGAGAGCCTTACCAGGTCCCCATGGTGATCCATCAGCTTCTTTACCAGCTCCTTAAAGCGGTTCGAAAATTTCATCCGAGTCATGATTTCGTAGGCCAAATGGGACATGGGCTTCTTCCCAGGCCATTGATTTGCCGCAGCGAGGGTTCCCCTCATACTGGCGAACAGGGCGATGTAGGAGAGGATGAGCCTTTCCTCCGTTTGCAAGGGCGAATCCCCTTCCCGTCCATTCCACTGGGCGAGGTCCTTCAGGAATCGGAGGTAGTGGGAAAAGGCATCCGTCCGAAATAGGGCCGTCCGTCTCAGCCGTCCGGGTATTTGGAGCTCGGGGAAAATCTCTGGTAACAGGTCGAGCGCGACACATTCCCCCATGGCCAAGAAGGGCTTTGGAGAGAGGAGGATCTTATCAACCTCCATCTTTATCCTCTCCACGGGGATGCTCCTTACCAACCGTGTCTTTCGACGGATAGCCCCCCTGGTCTCTTCATCCAGTTGAAAATCCTCCAGTACGCTGAGGTATCGGATCCCCCTGATCATCCGAAGGGGATCTCGATCAAAGCCCTCTGGGGCGACCATCCGTATGAGCTTTTTCTCAATGTCCTCCTCGGCCCCCGGATGGGAGTAAAATCGTTGCTCAGACAGGGAATAGGCCATTGCGTTGATGGTGAAATCCCTCCTGCTGAGGTCCTCACGGATTGTGGAACCGTCCATCGCGTTGAAATCCAGGATATCATTCCCCGCTAGGATTCGGTAAACCCTCGCTTTCTCGTCCTTTCCCATGGAGAAGAGGTGGCCTTTTAGCTCACGACTGAGCTCGTGAACAAATGCTATATCCCCCTGCTGGAGGACGAAATCGTAATCCCCTCGGCCCCCGCCGAGAATCAAGTCGCGAATAGCACCTCCAACCAGGTACACCTGGACCCTCTCCCTTTTCGCGATGCAGGTGAGGACCATGAGTGTTCGATCTTCATGGATCATTTTGATCATTTCCCCAAGTTTGAGCATTGGATGCTCCGAGTCAAGGAATGAGGTGCTTTAAGATAGGGATTTTAGTGATCAAACTAAGACAAAGCGGATCGGTTGTCAACGGACCCCCATCCTTTACCGCGGAGTAGGGCAAACCTGAGGGTGGGACAAAAGCGCTCCCGGAAGCTTGACATTCCGTCAATCTGTGTGATACTTGATATAAATTTCTATTTTTCCTCAACTTTTCCACCTGAGTCAAGGAGGGTTTGCTATGGCAAGGGAGATTCTCGTTGCCGATCCCAATAAGGCAGCCCACAAGGCCTTCGAGGAAATATTCAAGGAATCGGGTTACCACCTCATTTTTTCCGAAAACGGCGAAGATGCGCTCTTGAAGATGAAATTGTTCAAACCGGCCTTGGTCATTGCCGATGTAACCATGCCCGATAAGAACGGGAAAGAGCTCTGCCAGATGCTCAAAGGAGACCCCGATCTGAATAAGGTTCCCTTTGTCCTTTTGGGAGGCCCTTTCGACGAGGATATCGAAGAGGAAAAAACCCAGGTGAGAGCCGATGGGGCCATCACAAAACCGCTGGAGAGGGAACCAATCCTGAGATTGGTGGATGGATTGCTGACGGCTGGAGCAGTTGAGGGACCAAAGGAGGCTGAAGAGGAGATCCTGGAGTTGCAACCCATGGAGGAGGGAACAGAAACGCGGAGCTCCGCCGAAGAGGAGGAGGTGATTGACCTCGTGGATATCATCGAAGAACCCACCGCCAGGCCCGAGGAGGTCGCGTTTGAAGCACCGGTGGAACCCATGAAAAGTGAAGAGACAAAGGAGTCGATGGCGGAGGGAATTCTGGGCGAAGAAGCCCTTGCCGCCCTCGAATTCCCGGAGGATATGGGAGTCACAAAGGGCGAGGAAACAATCCAAACCCAGGAGATGGAAGTCGCCGACCAGGAACCCGAGGTCTCCGCGAAGGTGGATGTGGGAGAGGAACCGGCTATGATGGAGGCTATGCTTTCCGCCGAAGCGGCGGTGGCCGAGTTTGGCGGCGTAGGGGAGACTGCTGCACCGGAAAGAGAGGAGTTGGGAGCCCAAGAGGTTACGGGAGGAGTTCCCGTTGAGGAAACGGGGGAGGTTCCGCCGGATATCCTCAAGAAGGATGCCTTAGCGGAGGAGATCGGGCAATTGTCGCTGGAGGAGACCCCAGAACCGGAGAGGGGGGAATTGGGAGCTGGGGAGGTTTCGGAGGAGATACCCGCCGAGGAAATGGCAGAGGTTCCCCCGGATGTTCTCAAGAAGGAGGCCTTAGCGGAGGAGATCGAGGAATTGTCGCTGGAGGAGCCCCCAGAACCGGAGAGGGGGGAGTTGGGGGCTGGGGAGATTATGGAGGAGCTTCCAACCGAGGGAATAGGA
>DAOVIU010000046.1 GCA_030673585.1 Pseudomonadota bacterium
AGGTCCGAACTGGGAGGGCATCCCTCGCCCTTTTCGACGACATCCGCGTGGACTACTATGGGACTCAAACCCCCCTTAAACAGATGGCCACCCTCTCCGTCCCGGAAAGCCGATTAGTCATCATACAACCATGGGATCCCCAAATGATCGGCGAAATCGAGAAGGCCATTTTAAAATCGGAGCTGGGAGTCACCCCAACAAGCGATGGAAAGATCATCCGCATAACCATCCCCAGGTTAACGGAGGAACGCCGGAAGGAACTGGTGAAAATCGTCAAGAAAATGGGGGAAGGGGGCAAAGTGGCTGTTCGCAATATTAGGAGGGACGCCAACGAAGACCTCAAGCGCATGGAAGGGGATAAGGCGATCTCCAAAGACGAACTCCATCAGAATATGGAAAAGGTTCAGAACATTACCGATAGCTTTATCGGGAAAATCGACGATGTTCTGAGCGCAAAGGAAAAGGAAATTCTCGAGATTTAGAATCTCCGCCCGAATCAAAAGGGCAGGAGCTTATGGTCGAGGAGGGTGATTCTTTGGCATTAGAAATAACCGAAGACTGTGTGGCGTGCGGGACCTGTGCTGATGAATGTGAGGCTCATGCGATTGAAGAGGGGGAAGACATTTACGTAATCGACAAGGAGAAGTGTACCGAGTGCGGCACGTGCATCGAGGTCTGTCCGACGGAGGCCATTGTCGAGAAGTAATGGGAAGGAGGGGAAGATATATACCTCCTCCACATCCCCCCTGGCAAGTCTTGATCGCGGGAAAAGCGATCCCCGACGAGCCGAAGCTCTCCCTGACCGGGGCTCCTCGATCTCCTGAAAAATCCATTGCGCGCTGCTTCCGAGGCATCCTCCTTATGTTTGTGGTCAAAGGATGGAAAGCACCCACCCCCTTACCCCTCAGTGCTGATTTCCCATCGCCATTACCCTCAAATACCAATAAGCCGGGATCCTCCCGGCGAATAAAGCGCAAGGAGGGCGAGGCCATTCAGAAACCGAGGGATGCCTTCTCCTTGAATTCCCTTGAAAATTCGGTATCTCTGTGATAAATCTAAACTCTGGGAGGAGGCCTTCTCAAGCCCCCCGGGCTTACTGAAAACAACGGAGCCAATCGGTGTCGATGGAAGAGTTGCTCAAGGAAAGACTACCGAGACACGTGGCCATCATCATGGACGGAAATGGCCGATGGGCGAGACAAAAGTCCCTCGACCGCATTAGAGGCCATCTGAAGGGAATCGAGGCCGTTCGGGCCACCATAACGACGTGCCGAGAGCTGGGGATTGAATTTCTCACCCTCTACGCCTTTTCCATGGAGAACTGGAAGCGTCCTGGAAAAGAGGTATCGGCCCTGATGAACCTCCTTCAGAAATACTTGAGGGCAGAATTGGACGAAATGTTGGAGAATAACATCCGCCTCAGGGCCATCGGGGACTTGGATTCCCTTCCGCCGAATGCTCACCGTACGTTAATGGAAACGGTGGAAAAAACAGCCCATTGTAACGCAATGGTTTTGACCTTGGCGCTCAGCTACAGCGGTCGGAACGAGATCATCGGGGCCATTCGCCGCCTCATGACGGATGTTGAAAACAAGGGAATCCGCCCCGAACAGATCTCCGAGGAGACTCTCTCCAACTATCTCTGGACGCGGGATATTCCCGATCCAGACCTATTGATCAGGACGAGCGGTGAATACAGAATCAGCAATTTCCTCCTGTGGCAAATAGCCTACACCGAGATCTATGTGACGGAAACCCTGTGGCCCGACTTCGGCAAAGAGGGCTTGATCAAGGCCCTGCTCAACTATCAGTCCAGACAGAGGAGGTTCGGCCTCACCGACGAGCAGTTGGCTATGGAGCCGGGCTAATGGCGTAGGATGGATGGACCAAAAGGCCCCCATCGAGGTCAGAGTGCTGAAGAAACGAGTTTTAACCGGTGTTATCACCATCCCCGCCTTGTGTTTGCTCATCGGATATGGACCTGAACCAACCCTTTTCATTATAGTCTTGATCGCCGTTGCCCTGGGCTTGCACGAGTTCTACTCCTTGGTACTCCCGGAAAATAAACGGCACGAAAGGACGATCGGAATCCTGCTGGGAATGGTCTTGGCCTCCCTCATCTATCTCGGGGATTCCAGTCTATTGCACGCCTCACTGGGTTTTAGCATCATCTTATTATCCATCACCTATATGCTAAAATCGAGGGATTTCGCGGTGGCCATATCCAAGATGGCCCTTACCCTCTTCGGAATGCTCTACATCGGTCTTCTCTTATCCTATGTGACCTTAATCGATAAAACCGCCTCCGGAAAACACTGGGTATTCTTTCTCTTCTCGATCGTCTGGGCCGGGGATATCAACGGCTTCTTCGTGGGTTCTCTGCTGGGTAGACACAAACTGTATCCCAGAGTAAGCCCTAATAAAACCGTCGAGGGCCTTGGAGGGGGCATGGTCGGGGCAATTGCTGCCGCTCTCTTATATCGGAGGCTCTTCTTTCCCGTTTTGGAGGTATTCGACTGTGTTTTCCTGGGCGTTTTCCTGACCCTATTCGGACAGCTGGGCGATTTCACCGAATCCATGATTAAGCGGAGCGCCCATGTGAAGGATTCCAGCGGCCTCTTCCCGGGGCACGGCGGCATGTTGGATCGAATGGATAGCTTTCTCTTTTCGGCCCCTTTCCTCTACTACTATATTCATTGGGGAGGGCAAAGCACCCCATGAAACGCTTGGCGGTACTGGGATCAACGGGTTCCATCGGCGTCAATACACTGGACATCGCGGGCAAGTTCGGAAATGAATTCACGGTGGTGGCCCTGTCAGCGGGTACGAACATCCGATTGCTCAGGGAACAGATTGAACGCTTCCAGCCCAAAGTGGTCTCCGTATTGAATGAAGACTTGGCCAAAATCCTGAGGGGAGAACTCTCGCCCCAAAAAACCGAGGTTCTCTTTGGGGTCGAAGGCCTCATCCAAATCGCAACGCTTCCCGAAATAGATCTGGTCGTCTCCGCCTTGGTTGGAGCGGCCGGTTTGATCCCCACCATTTCCGCGATAAAGGCAAGGAAAACCATCGCCCTGGCCAACAAGGAGTCCCTGGTAATGGCCGGGAAACTTATCGTTGAAGAGGCTCGACAAACCGGGAGCACCATCTTGCCCGTAGATAGCGAGCACAGCGCCATTTTCCAGGCCCTGGCTGACCGCTCGAAAGACGAGGTTAAGCGGATTATCCTGACCGCTTCTGGGGGACCTTTCCTCCATCTCCCGTACGAAAAGATGAAGGAGGTGACATCGAGAGAGGCGCTTCGCCATCCCACATGGGACATGGGAAGAAAGGTGACCATCGATTCCGCCTCATTGATGAATAAGGGGCTGGAAGTTATCGAGGCCCGATGGCTATTCGGTATCCCCACGGAACAGATTGTCGTTCAAATTCACCCCCAGAGCGTCGTGCATTCCATGGTAGAATATATCGATGGATCCATCGTCGCTCAGATGGGAATAACCGATATGAGAATCCCCATATCCTATGCCCTTTCTTACCCGAAGCGGTTGAGGCTTGACTTGCCTCCCCTGGACCTCTCTCATATGGAGGGATTGACCTTCCTCCCTCCGGATATGGAACGATTCCCTTGCCTAAGGCTCGCCTACCGCTCCATAGAAGTGGGCGAGACCATGCCGGCGGTGCTCAACGCCGCCAACGAGGTGGCGGTGAACAGCTTTCTAGACGAGTCCATCAAATTTACCGATATCCCGGCAATGGTGGAGGCGGTTATGGAGGACCATCAGGTTAAAAACCTGACGACGCTGGACGACGCATTAAGGGCAGACCAGTGGGCTCGGGAGAAGACGAAAGAGCTCATCGAGGAGAAGAGATCGTGACAACAACCCTCATATGGAGCGCCATATCCTTTATCATCGTACTGGGTATCTTGATCTTCGTCCATGAGTTCGGCCATTTCATCATCGCCAAGAGATCGGGCGTGGGAGTCCTCACATTTTCATTGGGATTCGGGCGAAAACTCATCGGCAAAAAAATCGGAGAGACCGAATATCAGATTTCCGCAATTCCCTTGGGTGGATATGTCAAGATAATCGGGGAGAACCCCGAGGAGGAGGTTTCCGAAGAGGACAGGGAACGATCATTCTCCGGAAAGCCGATTCCAACGAGGATGGCGATCATCGGCTGTGGCCCGCTCATGAACGTGCTCTTAGCGTTCATCTTTCTCTGCCTGGTAGCCCTCATCGGGTTCAAGATCCCGGCTTTTATGGAGGCCCCGCCAAGAGTTGGCTGGGTCGAACCGGATTCCCCCGGCCAAAGGGGTGGGATCCATGCGGGTGATCTCATTATCAGGATCAATGATCGAAAGGTGAGCAACTGGGAGGAGCTCAATTTTGTCGTGGTCATAAATCCCAAAGCGAGATTGCGCCTGGACATCGAAAGGGAGGGCGTAATCGTAGTCAAGGAATTGGTCCCCGAGGAAGGGAAATTGTTTGGGCGTGGTTATGCGGGCCTTCAGCCCGAATGGCCCCCAATCATCAAGGAGATAATAAAAGATGATCCGGCCGACTTAGCGGGTTTGAAAGCGGGTGATGTGGTCTTGGCCATCGATGGCCAGGAGATGCAACACTGGATTCAGATGGCCATGACCATATGGGATAGCCCTGAGAAGACCTTGACCTTTACGATAAAACGTGGCGAGGAAATCCTTACTTTCCCCATAAAACCCAGGACCAAGGAAATCGATGGAAAGACCATTGGCCTCATTGGAATCAGCAATCCCAGGGACACGATAATTAAGCGATATGGACCCCTTGGGGCCATCGTATGGGGGGGACGTGAAACCCTGGAGCTCACCAAGAAGATCTTAACGGGCATTTGGAAAGTGATCGTGGGAAAAATCTCTCATCGGGCCATCGGAGGGCCAATTCTCATATTCCAAGCGGCGGGCGCGGCAGCCAAATCGGGCCTAACGGAATTCATGCGTTTCATGGCCGGCCTCAGCATCATGTTGGCAATCGTTAACACCCTCCCGATCCCCATTTTGGATGGGGGCCACCTATTATTTCTCGGGATCGAGGCCATCCGACGAAAGCCCGTCGGTGTCAGAGCAAGGGAATTTGCCTATCGGGTCGGACTAGTCTTCATTATTCTGCTCATGCTCTTCGCTTTTTACAACGATATAGCCCGATTCTTTCTGAAATAGGGATAGCCATGAGGGTGTTGGGTATCGATACATCGACTCCCTGTGGGAGCATCGGCCTTATCGAAGGTGAACAGATCCTCTGCGAATATTCGCTCAATAGGAAGGTGAGTCATTCCGAAAGGGTGTTAAAAACCATCGATCGAGTGTTGGAGGATTCCGGAGTTTCCATCGGGGAAATTGATGGGTTTGCCGTATCCATCGGACCCGGATCCTTTACCGGGTTGAGGATCGGCGTAAGCGCGGTAAAAGGCCTGGCATTCGCCACGGGTAGACGGGTGGCTGGCGTCTCCACGTTGGACGCCTTGGCCCAGAACGTCAGGTACTCCCCGCATCTCATCTGCCCCCTGTTGGATGCCCGAAAAGGCGAAGTCTATGCCGCCCTCTATCGGAATGCCGGAAAAAACGACTTGATCAAACTCGCCCCTGAAATAGCCATTAAACCCGGTGATCTCCTCGAGAAGATCGAGGAAAGGGCCCTGTTCTTGGGAAACGGCGTTTACACCTATGCTGATTTGATTCGTCGCAAGCTGGGGAGTATGGCGTATATAGCCCCTTCTTCCTTCAATTTCGTCCACGGGGCGATTGTCGCCCAATTGGGAAGGCAAAACTTGGAGAAGGATGAATTTCTTGACCTGGAGGGGTTCACCCCTCACTACATCCGCAAGTCCGAAGCGGAGCTTACATGGGCTGAGAAAATGGGGAAATCCCCGTGAACTTACAGGAAACCCGTGGAAGGAGGTTCAGACCATGGCCAACGATGAACATCTCTCCACCGAGGAAAACGAGGAATTAAAGCTCATAAGACAGAGACATGCAGACTTGAAAAGACGACTAGAGGAATACGAAAGCAGATCCTTTCTCACCCCCCTAGATGACCTCGAGATGAAAGAGATTAAGAGGAAGAAACTGGCGTGTAAGGACGCTATCGAACGGATCCTAACCCGTCACCGCCGGGGAAAAAAAGACTGGCAATGAGGATATTGGGCAAATCAACAGAGGAAGTGGGTAATCGCCGAACGGCGCTTCCCATCGCAAAAGACGGCTACCCCTTCATCATACCCATGGCCTTGGCTTCTCTTCTCTCTGGGTTAATGGGCTGGGGTTATATCACGGCAGTATGTTGCGGGATCACCCTCTTCGTCATCTACTTTTTCCGGAACCCGGCCCGAACCCCCCCCTCCTCCGAAAGCGCCATCGTCTCCCCAGCGGATGGAAGGGTCTTAGAGGTCACGAGTCTCCTCGAGAACCGGTTTCTCCACCGAGAGGCCGTAAAGATCAGTATCTTCATGTCCCTCTTCGATGTGCATGTCAACCGCTCTCCCATTGGCGGGCGGGTTATGGAAAGGATCTACCAACCCGGAAAATTCTTCACGGCTAATTCCGATAAATCCTCTTTACTCAACGAACAAAATGCCTTACTATTGTGTTCAAGGGACGGCTTTGAGATCCTTTTCATACAAATCGCGGGGATTATTGCCCGGAGGATCGTCTGCTACGTCCAAGAGTGAAATGTGCTCGAGATGGGGCAAATTCTGGGAATGATAAGATTCGGTTCCAGGGTGGAGGTATTCTTACCGTCCAGCGTGGATATTCGGGTTCGCGTTGGGGAATCCGTCAAGGCGGGGGAAACCATTTTAGGGTACAAAAATGCCAAAAAAAAGAAGGACAGGTATTAGGAAGGGAATTCACATCATTCCCAGTCTCTTCACCACGGGCACCCTCTTCTGTGGGTTCTTGGCTATCATTGCCACCTTCAAGGGAAAGCCCTTTTATGGGGCTGTCTCAATCTTGATCGCCGTTGTCTTCGACCTACTGGATGGTAAGATTGCCCGGCTCGCAGGAGCAAGTAGTAGTTTCGGCATCGAATACGATTCCCTCGCCGATCTGGTATCCTTCGGCGTAGCCCCGGCCTTGCTCCTCTACTATTGGGCTCTTGGGGGCTTTGGAAGGCTGGGATGGCTAGCTGCCTTCTTGTTTTTGGCCTGTGGTGCCTTGAGGTTGGCCCGGTTCAACGTTCAAACGGCCACCGCTGACCCCAAATACTACACCGGGCTGCCCATCCCCGCAGCGGCTACCCTCATCGCCCTCACGGTCCTCCTCTATCACCGCTTGGGCGAGAGACTGACCACGGAGCACGTTGCCATCCTGATCATGATGTACGGGCTGAGCTTCTTAATGGTCAG
>DAOVIU010000026.1 GCA_030673585.1 Pseudomonadota bacterium
GGAGGACCAATTTCCTCCTGAGTTTTGGCTACTTTCTCCATCCCCTTTTTGATTTCCGAGAGGATGTTATCGAGGGGGGCATTTTCCTTTGCGAGTTGATTCAGCTTGTACTCCAATCCCATGATTCGAGGAGCCGTATAGGCGAACGAAATCTCATCGCCATCCAGTTGAGGAAGTTTCTTCTTGGTCCAGAGCAGGTATAAGCGAAAAGGACGCTGTGTATCCTTAGCCGTATAGCCCCCCAACACGAAATAGACGTGGTGGATGGGGTCAACGGGAAGGATTTCGCACCGTTTGCGCATAAACCTCTCGAATTCAGTGCTCAAGAATGGCAAGGTCGCCCCATATACCTCCTGAATATCGTCCAATCCCTCCTCCTTGAGAAAGTTCCTCAGGGCATGACACATCTCCACTCCATCTGCAGCGCCACCGGTGAGAATGGCCGCTTGCTTGCTGAGTTGCACCAAGCGATCTATCGTAAGTTCTATCATCTTGCCGCTGGGATCGAAGTCTACCGCTTTACCATCCGTTGTCAAAACAATTCCGTGGACATTTTGGCATACGATAAGCTGGGACATTGGGTGCTCCTTTCCAGTTGTTCTTCGGGTTCATATACCACAGGGGATTTCAGGGTTTCAATAGAAAATGGCCACCCTTGACTACCTCATCCCCGTTTTGTTATTGTCCTTTGAGAAACTAATCTCAACCATCCCTAGGAGGTTGAAAACTGTGGCGCATATGAGACAGAGAAGATTTTCGCTTCTTCTCGCTCTCCTTTGCTGTTCCCTTATCCTCGTCGTATCCGCCTCGGGAAAGAAGTCAGCCAAGGGGACCAAGTTTGGAGACCTCTTTCCCCGATATACCTTTCCCCCATCAGCTTCTTCGCAGGATCTGGCATATCTGGGGATTTCCGAGGGGAAGTCCTTTACCCTTGGAGATATCAAGGCCGACCTCATCGTGCTGGAACTCATCAATATTTATTGCACTAGTTGCCAGAAGCAGGCACCCATCTACAATGAAGTCTTCGCTCTTGTCGAAAGCGATCCCCTAATGAAGGGCAAAGTCAAGTGGATGGGAGTGGGAGTCGGCAATAATGAAAGGGAAGTGGAGTCCTTCCGCAGGGAAAAAAATATCCCGTTCCCCATCTTTCCCGATATCCGTTTCGATTTCTACCAGGCCATAGGAGGTCCGGGAGGAATCCGGACCCCCTTAACCCTTCTGGTGAGGAAAGACGAAAAGGGGAGGGGAATCATTGTCGAATCCCACATGGGTTTTCTCGGCGGTAAAAAGGAGATCTTCGAAGCGATCAAGGCGGCCTTACAATATGACCTGGCGTATTTGAGGATCGAGGAAGGGAAAAGGGTGGTCCTTCCCGCAACGAAGAAGCTGAAGCCCCCAATTTCCGATGAGGAATTGCTGAAAAAAATCAAGGAGGGAATGGCCCTCCCCGAGGCGTCGGTTGAGGAGATTCGGAGGATCGCACCCGAGGAGGAATACCTTTACGCGGGGAAGGTCAAGATTAGAGGCCAAGAGAAGCACCTCTTCGCCAAAGCAGTCAGCTGGCCTCCCCTTTGCGATATCTGCCATGATATTCACTTCATCTATGTCTTCGATGAAGAGGGGAAAATCGTTAATTTTATCCCCGTTCATCTCCCCAAGGAGTACAACATGGTTTGGGATCAAAAAGATGTCGAGGCGATGAAAAAGCGCCTCATTGGTCGTTCCCTGCTTAAACCCTTCGAATTCGATCGCGATGTGGATGCGATCAGTGGGGCTACCATTACCGTGGTAGTTATCTTCCACCGGTTGAACGAAGGGATGGAAATCTACGCCGCATTGATGAAACAAGGATACGTAAAGTAAGGAGACCCTTCTCAAATCATCCATCTCTATACGGCAAATAGAGACTACCACTTATGGTTGCAGTGGAAGTATCCAGATTCTCAATTCCCTAATTGCACAGAAGATATGATTATGGAACCGAGTTGGAAGGATTGGTTCCAGCTATCGCGCCCTCATTTCCACAGCGTTGGGATTTTGCCCTTTATCCTGGGCCTCACCCTCTCGTGGCGGCTGGGAAACCCCATCAACTGGCCGGTATTCCTGCTGGGATTGGTGGCCGTCATCTTGGTCATGCTCTCCACCTACTACGGTGGGGAGGCCTACGATGTCATAGAGGACCGCATTGCCTGGTCCGACGGTGGGAATCCCTTTTCAGGCGGGTCTGGGATGGTGGTCAGGGGACGGATAACAGCTCGGCAGGCCAAAGGGGCCAGCCTCGCTGCCCTTATTGCAGCGATCCTCATAGGGACCTTTCTCCAGTTCGGCCTTAAAACCGGGCCCTTGACCTTGCCCCTAGGGCTTGCGGGGGCATTTGCGGGATATTTTTACTCCACCCCTCCCTTCCGATGGGCCAAACGTGGCTTTGGAGAATTCATAATTGGCTTCTGTTATGGCTGGCTCCCTGTAGCCATGGCCTTCTATCTCCAAACCGGCTTGCTGCACCCGCTCATCCTCTGGCTTTCCATCCCAATTGGCTGCACCATATTCAACGTAATTCTGCTGAATGAATTCCCGGATTATGACGGCGATAGCCAAGCGGGCAAAAAGAATTTGACGGTTCGTCTGGGCCGGGACTTTGCCTCCCATATTTACGGGATGGTAACGCTCCTTGCCTGGATTTTCCTCGTGCTAAGCCTCTCTGCTGGGGTGCCAGTTCACCTGGCCGTCCTTGGCACCCCCCTTTATCTCATGGGCGGGAAGATTTACCTTGAACTTCGGAGGGGCGCTTACGGGAACAAAAACATCCTGAAGAAGCTCTGCGGGCTCAATCTGACCATCAATCTCGGTACGACGGTCCTGATGATTCTATGCCTGATCCTATGGATGTAAAACGACCAAATCGGAGGTACATTGTTATGGACAAATATGAGAGTGATCTTTCGATCTTCGACCAACCTCAAGTGCTCCAGGTCATGTTCTACCCTCGGAGGGATTTTGGGGGTACTCCGTCGGCTCCCAATGCGTCGGTCCACTTTATCGAGGTGGAGGAAGGCATATCCATCGGCTGCACGTTCTATTGGCTCGATACGGATTCCGCAAACATCCTCTATTTCCATGGCAACGGTGAGATTGCGAGCGACTACGACCCCATCGCTCCCCTATACAACCGCAGGAAGATCAACTTCTTTGTGGCCGACTACCGGGGATATGGCATCAGCGGAGGGCATCCCACCGCGACGGGCATGATCCGCGATGCCCACAACGTCTTCGAGGGGTTTAAGGATATTCTCAAGGAGAGAAGGGCGAAAGGGCCCCTATTTTTGATGGGCCGTTCCCTGGGAAGCGCTTCGGCCATCGAACTGGCCTTCCATTACCAGGCGGAAGCGAAAGGATTGATCGTTGAGAGCGGTTTTGCCGATGCCTTGGGGCTCCTATCACGCTTTGGCGTGTCCATCAAGGGAGCGAGGGAAGATGTAGGATCGTTCAACCTCGAGAAGATCCAAACAATTTCCATTCCCACCCTCATCATCCATTCCCAATACGACCATATTATTCCCCTGGAGGAGGGGATTCAGCTCCACAACTCCTCGGGAGCGAAGGAGAAGGAACTGGTAATTATTCCCAACGCGAATCACAACGATCTCATGGTGGTGGGAATGGATCAATACTTTGAAGCCATCGAGAAGTTCGTCCTTGCCAACCGATCGCCTTCTTAAAGGAGCCTCGCTTCCTAATGTAGTTATTCATATGTTATTTTAGTAGGTTAATGAATTTTTATTAATGTTTTTTCTAGAGTTTATATCACGCGCTTGTCAGCTTGAGCCCTCCTATATTCCCCTCTCAACTCCTCTGGATTGAGTTCCAAGAGTCTATCCATTTCCTCATCGCATTCACCACTGTCCAACTGTTTTAACCGATCAATCACATGGGGATAAGGGGGAACCAGATATTTTCCATATAAACGTCGGCAGAGGAGGGCAATATAATGGGGTGATAACTCTCCAGGGCACTTGGCCGCACAAAGGGTACACATGACGCATTCCATTGACAAGTCAGCGGCCTTTTGAATGTCCCCAACCGAAGCTGCGGCAACGACCTCCATAACCGGGATATCTTGAGGACACATCTTTGTGCATGTGTTACAGCCCAAACATCGAGCAATTTCGGGATAGAGCTTCGCGATGTTTTCAGCCATGGGTTTCACGTTTTCTATATCATAAACCCCCTTTCGGGAGGGAAAATGGGGCATATTCAGCATCATCATACCCGGCTCGACTAATGTGACGCATGCCAAGCCCGTTCTTATTTTATAATTTCCCGGGCCCCCGTATACCATGGCACAGGCTCCACACGCCCCCCCTCGGCATCCACATCCCCTGATAATCTGAAAGCCCGCGTATTCCATAGCTTTTTGTACGGTGAGTGAAGATGGAACCCGATATTTTCTTCCCATTATAAAAATGTCTATAAGATCCATGTTCTAAGCTCGCAATCAATTCTCCAATATCATTGATGAACCCGTGTTAAAGCCCTTTCATAGCGATAGTCTGGTAACAGCAGAGGACTCCTCAGTCCTCGGTCCAGTCCTCTCTCGAGAATTTCTCGATTATGTCTTACTACGTGATCCAAGCTCAGCTTGCCATAATCGGTATCTCTTGAATTTTCCGCGGCGTCGATTCCGGCCCTACGGCCAAAGACGAAAATATCGATGAGGGAATTACCGCCCAATCGATTTCGCCCATGCACGCCACCTGCTGCCTCACCGACAACGTAGAGGTTTCCCACGCTACTTCTCCCCCTATCGTCGGTAAGAAAACCTCCGTTTTGGTAATGCTGAGCGGGATATACAAGAACAGGCTCCCTCGCTATATCAATACCGTACCGTTCAAACCGACGATGCAAATGCTTGAGAAACCTCGTTATCGTTCCCCGACCCTTAACGATGTCGATTATGGGAACATCCAGCCATACTCCCTTCATTCCCGTGGGCGTTACGATGTCTCTATCTCTCTGCGTGACCTCACGGATGATACCAGCTGCGACCGTATCTCGCGTTTCGAGCTCATTTACGAATCTCTCTCCGTCCTTGTTCACCAAATGCGCCCCCCTGCCCCTTAGCCCCTCGGAGACCAAGAGGCCCAGTAGTTGTTCAGGATAAGCAGTGCCCGTTGGATGAAATTGGATCGAATCGATAAAGGCAAATTTCGCACCGGCCCTGTAACCCACAACTATCCCATCGGCCGTAGCCCCATAGTGATTGGTGGTAGGCATTCTTTGCAAGTGTAATCTTCCCAAACCTCCCGTGGCCAGTATTACCTTCTTCGCCCTAACTACAAATGGTTTGTGTATTTCCAAGTTCATCAGCAACGCACCAGTGCATCTTCCCCCATCGAGGAGCAGTTCAACCACCGGCGAGAACTCAACAACCTCGATTCGGCGATTATCCACTTCATCTTTCAGCACATGCATAATCGCCATACCGGTGAAATCACCCACCGAATGAACGCGAGGACGACTATGGCCGCCCCCAAGTCGAAAGGTAGCCTTGGGAACAGTCCCATCACGTTCCTTATCAAAGGGAACGCCCAAATCCTCCAACCATTTTAGGATGCGAGGGCTATCCATGGCCAGGGCGTGAACGAGTTCGGGAATATTGGTAAAATCCCCTCCCCCCATTGTGTCAATATAATACCGCATGGGAGAATCCCCCGGGGAAACGCAGGCATTGATCCCACCTTCCGCCATAATCGTATTCGAATCCCCGAATCTCAATTTGGTTGCTAAAAGGACATTTGCCCCGGATTGGTGGGCAAACAGAGCAGCTGTAGCACCCCCTCCACCTCCCCCTATTACAAGGACATCCACATCCCTCTCGATATTCGTTAGATCGATTTCAGCCGGTTCACATAAACTTCTCGCCTCAAGCAGGTCGCACAATTCATTGGGCATCAAGGTTCCTCTTTCACATCCGATAGATAGTTCCCTCTCGACCCCGGGTCGATAATCGGGATGAAATCCCTTAATCAAATCCTCTTTTTCCGAGGGGGTTAGAAGGGGGATTTCCTGCTCGAGCCTCCTAACCCTCGTCGATTCCAGCCTAAGAACCGATTCTCTTAATACGCCTTCGTAGCCCATTTTCTGCCGATTTCGACCAATTTCTTCCCGAAATGATGAGATCTATGGGGGAAAATGTGGCGGGGAGGTCAAAACCAGCTTGAATGCATCAATAAATCACGTCAAACTTCCCATTGCCTTCATCGAAATCAAGTCTCACCCCCTCCGTGGAGGTATCATATATCAGTTCATGTGGAATTTCCGCGGAAATCTCCTCGAGGATTTCCCCCTTATCAGCAGTTTCCCTCAATGCTTTTAAAGCCTTGTCAGTATAGCCCATCGAACCGAGTTTCGAATACAGGGAAAAACCCTTTTCGCGATCGGGGAAGCTATGATTACCCTGAGAATCAACAAATCCGGGTCCTGAGATCTCCGATATTATCTGGTGTCCACGAAGGAGCCGTGCACTTGCAATGAAGTACGGATTAAATTCCCGTTCACAACTCAATGGTACAACTAGTGGTTCGGGATCCTTGGTATTGTGCTCCGTTCCGACGAAGACGGGGAAATACCTTTTTTTTGCCACATCCACTATGGACTTCAGCCTATCGAAATCGACCTTCTCCGGAAATACGTCTACCGCAAAAATATTGTGCTCCTCAAGCCAATCAAACAAAAAAGGGATATCCCTTTCAATTTCAGTCAGTGGAGACCCGATTAACGAATACGACGGTATTCCCCCTATCTCAAGATGCAGCCTCAGCATGCTCCCTAAATCAATAAAAGCTTCGTCGGACTCTTCCACATAGGCTATTCCGCCGACCTTGATGAACACCTCGCGCAAATAGTTCTGTAATGTAGCTGAATTACGGGCTATGTCGTCATCAAATGAGGGCCAGAATTCCCGCATAAAACGTGTTATCTCCTCCGGGGTCCCCAATTCCTCTTGGAGGTATTGACAAAGGGCAAGGGCCAGATGTCTTTCGGTGACGTTACCTTGAGGAGTGTGGGACAGAACCAAATCATAATTGAAGGGTTTCTCAAACCCCTGGGATTTCAAAAACTCACCGATTTTCCGAGCGATCTCGGTGTTTCTCAGGGAAGTGGTTTTTCTCATCCGTTCCAGATTTTTCGTTCCCTCATTTCCCGGGATAAACGGTTTAGATATGCCCTTTGACGACAGATAACACCTACCCGGGTTGGTTGGATCGTTGATCCTCAACCCCATCTCGGTTTCTTCAGGGGATTTTGCAATGGCCTCCATCGAAAGCAGGGGGTTGATTCCCGCTATGGTACAGGCTTCTTTGAATTCTTGGTGACCTGCAACGGTGTAATGGTCATTTATCCCCATGTATGTTAATCCGGCAATATATCCTTCCAAGACTGCTTCTGTTGCATTTTGAAACACGCCGAATGACTCACCCGTGTGAATGTGGAGATTTATCTTGAGATAGCGGGGATCATTGGGGGGAGAAGACCTCAAGGAGCTTGGGATTTCTCCGCGATCTATTCCGGATTCAACTATTGCCCTGAGGGATTCAATCCTCTCGGATTTATCTCCCGATTTAATTCTTGAAATTAGTTGATTTACTCCTGATCGCATCCACTCTTCCTCGATCCCTCAACTCAACGGACCGATCGTCGCCTTCTCAGGTACCTATGTGATGGGGCCTGAAAAGGAAATTCCGAATAGATTATTTATTCAGTTTTTAGCTGATAGGGTAATCCGACCCTACGATGGAAATAGGCAATGGTTTTTTGGCGGTCTTGTCGTAATGGGCTACCTTTTCATGCGTCTAAAAATGCGCCTGCAGCCGATATTTTCCCCTTCCGATTTCTCCGTCTTCGATCTAACCACTTCACTACTCCAACCCATCTGTTCCCAGAGGGAAAGAATTTCACAGTGGCGACAATAATGTTGAGCTCCCGTTCCAAATTTCTCTACAACCAAGCCCTTGCTTCCGCATCTGACGAAATCAATGATTATCTCATCTTGCTCCGCCTTTACTATGTTAAATTGGCTCCCGATCATCACGTGATGGGCGAGACATTGATTCAGAAAAGCCTCCGTGTCTATACCCTCTTTCATCTCGGGAAATGCAGATTTTCCCAAGACATCCTTCCCCATACATACTTGAAGATATTGATCCAGTGCCTTATGGCCGTAGTTTTCCGCAATGAAATTTAGAGCCGAATTCCAGAGGGAACAGTAGCAACTGAAGGCATGATCGTATTTCTCCTTCCAAGAATAATCCCTTTTTATCTTACTCACCATTTTGGCTATCCTCCTCTTCGGGAAAGTGGGCTGCAATTGCATCGAGTATCCTTAAAAATGAATGGGGATCCCATCCAGCGCGTCCGATACCAACTCCGTCAATATCCGCCTGGATCAAGAAATCCGTAACGTTGTCCCATCGAACACTCCCCCCATAATGGATCTTAACCTCCCTGGCCACTTTCTCTCCGAAGCTCTTGCCGATTTCCTCACGTATGGTTCTCTGGGCCTCCTGAGCCTCTACCGGGCTTGCCGGCTCATTTGCCCCAATGGCCCAAAGGGGTTCATACAGGATCTGACTCCTGAGCATTTCCTCAACGCTAAAGTCCCTGAAAATAACTTCCATCTGTTCCTTGATGGCTCTGAGAGTGCCACCGGACTTCCGCTGTTCATGGGATTCCCCTATGCAGATGATAGGGATTAATCCATTCCTCAGGGCCGCCTTGGTCTTGCGGTGCATGTCATCACTGGTCTCGTTGAAATGCTTCCGGCGCTCGTAATGCCCGATCATGGCGTATTCCCCACCACAATCCCCGACCATGGCCGCAGAAACCTCTCCGGTGTAGGGACCAAAGTCCTCCCAGAAATGATCCTGCGATCCCACCTTAACCCCTGAACCCTTAGCCAAATCCACGGACAAGGTTAGAACCGTGTGGGGAACGAGGAAAACAATCTCAACTTTCCCCCTGTACGTGCTCGCTCTGGGCAGGAATCGATGAAAATAGTCTTCTGTTTCGGCAAGGGTTTTGTTCATCTTCCAATTGGCGAGCGTAACCGGTATGGTTGGCACCCTTTCTCCCTTGCCTACAGGGCATGGATGGCCAGGCCGGAGGCTGAGAGCATGGCCTCCTGAAAAGTCTCTGAGAGGGTCGGGTGAGCATGGACAATGACCTTCATATCATCGAGGGTCATTCCCTTTTTGACCGCTAC
>DAOVIU010000338.1 GCA_030673585.1 Pseudomonadota bacterium
ATGGAGAGAGGGTGCAGATCACCGATTTCGGGATCTCGAAGGCCGTGGGCGCGGCATCATCTCCTCTTACCCAGGCCGGGATCCTCCTGGGTACCCCCAGCTATATGTCCCCTGAGCAGATCACGGGGGAGGAGATCGATGGCCGGTCAGATCTCTTTTCCCTGGGGATTATCCTCTACCAGCTTCTAACCGGGGACAAGCCTTTTATCGGGGATACCATTCCCGCTCTCCTGTACAATATCGTCAATACGGACCCGATCCCTCCCAGTCAGATCGATTCCCGCATTCCCACGCTTTATGATGAGTTGATCGCCAAGGCTTTGGCAAAGAATCCGGAGAACCGCTACCAGAAGGCGAGGGATTTCGTCGAGGATTTGAAGAGGACATCCAGGGGTGAGCGCTTAATGGAGACCCCGAGCGTCGATGCCACGATGACCGCCGTCAAAGGGGTCGCAGAGGAGATTTCCCCCAAGCGGAAAAGGTACGGTCTGCCGGCCGGTATCGGTGTCCTACTTTTAGTATTGGTCGTGGGCGGATACTATTGGATGCAAAGAACAACGGGTCCCTCGAGAGAAGAGGGAAAACTCGTTGCACCAGTTGAGCCTGTGAAGAACTTTGGGAAAATTGTGGTCAAATCCAACCCTCCCAATGCCCAGGTTTTTCTCGATGGTGCAAAACACGAGGATCGGACTCCCACCGTGATTCAGAAGGTTCCGGTTGGGGGGAAGTATGAGATCAGGGTGGCGAAGGAGGGGTTTAGACCGTGGGTGAAGACGGTGGAGCTGGAGGACGACAAACCCGTGACCATACAGGCCTCATTGGAGAGGCTTTTGGCCAGCATAGGGGTCAAATCAACTCCTTCCGGTGCTTCGGTTTTCCTGGATGACAAGAAAATGAACGGTTCACCTCCCATTGAAATTCCCGATGTCTCAGCAGGCGATGCTCATAAGATCACGGTCAAAAAGAAGGGATATGCGACCGGGGTTGAAACCGTAACGTTGAAACCAGATGAGAGGAAGGAAGTAGGAATTGCCCTGCAGCCACTGTTGGGGGAGGTTCGGATTTCCTCCGACCCGTCGGGCGCCAGGGTTTACCTAGATGACAGAGACATGGTTCGAAAGACGCCGACTCGCCTTTCCGGCCTCTCGCCCGGCACATATCAGTTGAGGCTGAAAAAGGAGGGATACAAGGTTTGGGAGGATAAGGTGGTTGTGAGGGCTTCCGAGGCATTGGATCTACCGAGGGTGAAGTTACAAAAAGCCTTCGGGAGGCTCAATCTCCATGTCTCCCCCTGGGCCCATGTTTACCATAAGGGGAAGAAGCTGGGGACTACCCCCTTGGCAAATATTCCCTTTCAGGTGGGTACCCACAAACTCGTTCTGAAGAATCCCCATCTGAAGATTGAGAAAGAGGTGCCGGTTACTATCGTGGCGGATAAGATCAATACGAAAACCGTGGATCTTATGGAAGGAATAAAGGGGAAGCTGAAGATCAAGGTCATCCCCTGGGCCGATGTGTACGTCGATGGGAAACGCAAGGGAACGACCCCCTTAAAAAGCCTCGAGTTAGCAGCGGGGGAACATACCGTCCTGGTGCAGAACCGGAGGCTGGGGGCGGAACGGTCCTTTAGGGTGATGATAAAGCCCAATGAAGTCGTTTCGAAGGAGGTTAATTTGCTGGAGAAGGAGTAATCGTTTTATTTGGTCCGCACTAAATCCCCAACCTGAATGGTTACCCGACCCGGACTGAGGATCCGTGCTTTGGAAACCCTTTCCTCGATTTGCTCAAAGACGATTTCCCCCAGGTAGATTTCGTTGGTAATGACCTCCTTTGTGCGGGGGATGACGATCTGAAACGTTTTTCCAATGACCAAGCCCTTGAAACCCGGTCTTATCCCGTTTTCGCTTCCAAGGTTCACCGTCACGTAATTCTCCGAGACCTGGATGATATTGCCCTCGGATTTGATGAAGTTCTTCTCTACCTCCCCGACAATTCTGTTGATATCCCGATCGCCGATGGCCAGCATGGGCTTATCGGTGTAAGGAATCTCGAAGTCCTTGGAAAAGAGGATGTTTCCTCCCTCTGGATAGACTAACTTAAGGTGGCAGAGCAATGTCTTGCCCATCGAGTTCACGTTGATGATGGACCCGATGAGGACGGAGTCAACCCCGAGGGGATACTCGCCTTCTTCCGTGGCCTTCTTCGCGATCAGGGTGAAACGGTTATGCCTGAATATGGTCTCGCTGATCCGAGATGACAGGAGCTGCGGGATCTTTAGAATCTCCTCGTGTCCCGTCTTATCCACGAACGCCGGAACGTAGATGCTCATAGAGACGGACCGGGGAAAATACTCCTTTCTGGGAGGGGTAGGGGGCTTTATGGGAGGGATACCCTCGGGTTTTTGTGGCCGTTTGAGTTGCCTGATGGCCCATTGGACGGAAACGGGATCGGTTGCCCTCTCCTTGGCCAGTTCAAATTCCACCTTGGCCCTCTTAGTGATTTCTCCCTTCCCAGAAACGTATACATAGCCCAAGAGAAGATGGTAGTAAGAATCGTCTCTTTCCGAACGGATATATTCCCTTAAATTGTTCAGCGCGGAGTCCCAATTCTTTTCCATGG
>DAOVIU010000073.1 GCA_030673585.1 Pseudomonadota bacterium
AACTGCTCGAAGGAGACCATGGAGGAAACGGGATTGCCCGGGAGACCGAAGGTGGGTTTTCCCCCTATAGTCCCGAAGGCAAGGGGTTGGCCCGGCCTCATGGCTACCCTCCAGAAATCCAACTGAAAACCGACCCGTCCAAGGACGTCTTTGACCAGATCGTAGTCACCGACGGAAACCCCGGCCGAGGAGAGGATAACATCCGCCCTCAAGCCTTGTCGAAGCTTTTCCTCGATTACCTCCGGCTTATCCTCGGCGATGCCCAGCTGAAGGGGAAGGGCCCCACACTCCATCACCTGTGCGCAAAGGGTATAGGAGTTGCTGCTAACGATTTTGTGATCCGCAATACCTTCATCCACGTCAACCAGTTCATCCCCCGTGCAGAGGATGGCGACGACGGGCCTTTGGTGTACATGTACGGAAGCCCTACCGACCGAGGCCAGCATTCCTACCTCGGCGGCTCGGATGACCGAGCCCCTGGATATGACTCGATCCCCCTTCCTCACATCCTCCCCAGCGCGCCTGATGTTCTCCCCCGGGGGGACTCCCTGGAAGACTCTCACGTGCTGGCCCGCTTTTTCCGTATCCTCCACCATGACCACGGTGTCGGCCCTTGAGGGTATTGGGGCTCCGGTCATGATCCGTACGGCCTCCCCCTTGGCAACGGCCCTTTGGGGTAAAGCCCCCGCCGGCAATTCCTCGATCACCTTGAGGGATATAGGATTTTCCCTCGAGGCACCCTTGATATCAGCGGAGCGAACGGCGTATCCGTCCATAGCCGAATTGTCCAGGGGAGGGATTGCTCTTGGCGCGAGGATATCCTCGCCGATGACCCGTCCCAGGGAGCTAATGATACTCACCTTCTCCAAACCCAAAACCGAGATTCGGGTCAGAATCCGATTCAACGCCTCATCCACGGAGATCATGGTTCCAACCCTCCTTCCAATCCTGGAATGGCATCATAAAGGTCAACGCGTGTAAGACGATTCCCCGGTTCACGGTTCTACTTTCTTCCCCCTGGCAGGAGCTCTTGAGCCATTCGCTTCACATCCTCGTATGCCGCTTTCAGTTTAACCCATCCATGGTTAGTGGTATAGTCGGGATTGTTGTGGAATGCCCCGTGGAGAAGGATGATGCGATGCCGCAAAAACATCTCCCAGAGCTGCCCCTCAAGGGGATTGGGGGGGGTATAGAGGCCCAAGAGGTCTGGAGAGGTAGGCCTAACGTCCGGTCTCGCCAGAATTGATTTTTGGTACAGGTTTTCCACGATCTGAATGGCTTCGGCCATCACCTGGTCCGTTCTTTTAACAATCGCATCCCTCTGTCTGAGCTTTTCCCTGGCGAAAAGCTTCCCATGACAGTTTCCACAGATCTCAACCATTTCCTCCCTGAATTGAGCCCATTCCTCGGGTTTGACCTGAATGATCCCCTTGACCTGAAGTTCGTTCAATAGGCTTGTGGGCTTGCCCTCCCGGTCGATAAGGCCCAACCATGCTAAAATCGTCTTTCGGTATTCCCTCCACTCCCTGTCTTCCTCGGGGAGGCGGAGGGCTAAGAGGCTCCAGGCGGTCTTAACGCCATGGTCTCCCCCGGGGAAATGACAGGTCTGGCATGTAGGGCCCCTCTCTTTTTTGGGATTCACGCTGTAGACAACCCCATGTTTTGAGGACTTCCAGATCTCCCATTGGGGATGATTGATTCCCCCATGACAGGGCAGACAAGCCTCGGGCTTTCTGGCCTCCTCTTTGGAAAAACTGTGGCGAGTATGGCACGAATCGCACTGACCGTCCTCACGACCAATGGAGTGGCAGCCGCCACACCCTTCCTCCGCGTCGATCATCTCCGGAGGCAGTTCCAGGACCTTTCCGAATTTATACACTGAGGCCCACGCTTGGGCATGTTTCCCCGATTTGAACCGGGCCATCTCAGTGGGATGGCACCTCTCGCAGAGGCGACCCACCATTAAGCTAGCCCTCACCGCATCCTCGGCGGTTTTATGGTGGGTCCCGTGGCAATCAATACATGTCACCCCTTGTTGACCCATCCGGCTTTCCCTCCATGATACGACGAGGCTCCTGTTGGTCTTTTCATGACAGCTGGTACAGGTTTGATTGTCGACCTCGGCAGATACAGCTGGGAAGTCCAATGCGAGAAGGATGAGGATAAGCCCTATCGGATAGATCCAATAACCGCGGTTTCTCCTTTCCATAAGGTCCTCCCACCCCCGCATGGTTGTCAGCTGACGAGGGAAATAGCTGGCACTGATTATACATGAAAGTATTTCGTCATTCAAAATTTTGTTCGGGAGAGGGGAAATACCCTGAATTCAGGGAGTGATGGTGTTATCTCGAGGGCTCCTTGGAAGACGGTTCAGGCTTCAATTGGCGGCCCTTAAGCACCTCGTTCATGCTTCCCGACCGATATCCCTGCAGGTCCAGGGTTACGTAAGTAAAACCGATTTCCTTCAGCCTTTTCACAACACGGTTCCTCGTTCGAGGGACAAGCAGGGGTCCGATTTCCTCAGGTGGGATTTCAATCCGCGCCGTCTTCCCGTGATGCCTCACCCGTACCTGGCTGAAACCCAGATGAATGAGGAATTGCTCCGCCCTTTCGATTTGCCCGAGTCCTTCGGGGGCGATCCGATCCCCATAGGGGAACCTTGAGGCCATGCAGGCCAGAGAGGGCTTGTTCCAGGTGGGAAGGCCGAGTTTTCGTGATCGAGCACGAATCTCTGCCTTGGTAAGACCTGCTTCCCTCAAGGGACTTCGAATGGACATCTCTCGTATAGCCTCCATCCCGGGACGAAAGTCCTTTTCGTCGTCCAGGGTGGATCCCTCGGCGATGGAGGAGAGGCTCATCTTCCGCGCGATCTCCGTTAGCTGGGTGAATAGCTCCTTCTTGCAGTGGTAGCATCTATTGACCGGATTGGCGGCAAATTGGGGAAGGTCCAGTTCATTGGAGTCGATGAAAAGGTGTCGGACATCTATTGCCCGGGCGAGTTTCCGGGCCGCGGCGTACTCCCTCTTTGGATAAACCGGGGACCTCGCCGTCACGGCAACAACCCTCTCTCGACCCAGGGTCTCCTGGGCCATCCTGAGGAGAAACGTACTGTCGACGCCCCCGGAAAAGGCGACCAGCAGAGAACCCATCTCCCGGATGATCTCCTGCAACCGCTCCATCTTCTGGCTTGTCGATTGAATTCCCATTACCCCTCCCCTCCCGTAAACACCCTTTGGATCCATCCCCCGCCAATGACCACGTCTCCATGGTAAAAGACCACTGCTTGGCCAGGTGTGATAGCCTCCTGGGGTTCAATAAATCTTACATTCACCGTGCCATCCGTTGACGGTTCAACGGTCGCGTCTGCCTCCCTGTGGGCATAGCGTATCTTCGCCTTCACCCTGAGGGAATGGCGGAGCTTATCTATGGCGATCCAATTGACTCGATCGGCAATCAACCCGGTGCCGTAGACCTCTCGTTTTTCCCCGACGATCAAGCGATTTTTCTCCCTATCGAATCCCACCACATAGAGGGGCTTGCCGGCAGGAATGCCGAGACCCTTGCGTTGCCCGATGGTATAAAAAGGGAGGCCCTTGTGCCCACCCAAAATTCGGCCCTTGGTGTCGACGATATCTCCGGCCTCTATTCTACGGGAAACCCTACTTCTCAGAAATGGACGGTAGTCCACCCCTGGGATGAAACAGATCTCCTGACTTTCCGGCCTGTCGTGGACCCTTAGACCCAGTTCCCTGGCCTTTTTCCTCACGTCCTCCTTTCGGGAACACCCCAACGGAAAGAGGGCATGGGACAACTGGTCTTGGGAAAGGGAAAACAGGACGTAGGATTGGTCCTTTTTTGCATCTTTCCCCCTCTTCAGGAGATACCTTCCCCTGGCCTGATCGTACTCCGCCCTGGCATAGTGGCCCGTGGAGATGAAAGAAGCCTCCAGTTCACGGGCCTTCCCGAGGAGTGCACCAAATTTCACCCTCTCGTTACACAGGATGCATGGATTAGGGGTTCGGGCCCGAAGATATTCCTCGCAGAAATAGGAGATGACCTCCTCCTCGAATTGCTCCTGTAGGTTGAGGACGAAGAATGGGATTCCCAATTGTTGGGCAACCCTTCGGGCATCCTCCACGGCGGATACACCGCAGCAGCCGTAAAGATCGGTTGGCCTATCGGAGGGAAGATCCTTCTCCACACCCCATATGTGCATCGTAGCCCCGATCACTTCGTAGCCCGCCTCCTTCAAAAGGTAGGCCGTAAGGCTGCTGTCGACACCTCCACTCATGGCAGCGAGTACTCTTTTTTGAGTCCCCGTCATCTGGTGAATGCAATCCCCTCAGACACGCGCGATTGTCACTGTTCTTTCCCTCGAATGCTTCGGGCCGCCTTAGCCTTCTACTCAAATGTGAAGATACGGGGCTGTCCGAAGGTATTCATGAGAGTACAATATATCTCCTGCGGTACCTTTCCCCGAATCGGGCAAGGATTACCACGGTCTTCATAGATGGATTCCACCACCTCGTATAATTATACCAGAGTCCTCGGGTCGAAACCTAGAAGTGAACCTCCATTGCGCTGTATGGGCAGACGGTTACGCACATCTCGCAGGCAATGCACTTATCATTCTCAAAGCCCACCAGCATTGTATCTCTTTCCACCGAAAGGGCTTGGGTGGGGCAGAGAGAGATGCATGCCGTACAATGGGTGCAACGGTCTTTCAGCCATTTCACGTCTTTGGAGAGCCGCTGGGTCTCCACCCCAACTTTTGCCAGAAAGTCCATTCCCCTGTCCAGCTGTTTTTTTGTGCCCTTTAGTTCGAGCACTAACATCCCTTCTTCCTTCGGTGTGATGTGGCCTCGAAGGATATTGACCATGAGATCGTATTCCTTAATCAGTTTATAGGTTACGGGTTGATCAGTGAGATCAGGTGGAAACCTGAGGACTATTTTCGTCGTTGTCATGAGATACTCCTCCTCTTCTTCGGGAGTTCGGGTAATCCTGGGCTAGAACGACCTCTTCAAGTGACCCAAGGAACCCGAACTCCCTTGTGATCTCAAACTGCCTTTCTGAATCTTATGCGTTTTTCCTGGAGTCCTTTGAAGACGAGGCCAGAGTCCGACGAAGGAAGCCGCTGGACACATTCGGTCAGGAGAAACTGGCCTTTCTGGATCCAGTCCCTCAAAATGCCGGCGATTTCCCTTGCCATGGCATAGCTGGAAAGGCTCGCCGTGGGAACTTCCTTCCCATCGAGCGTGATCTCGCCGTTTTTCAACTGGGCATAGGTCGCCTCTGCCAGGCTTCCTGACTCTCGCTGGGGATACGTATCGCTGTAGTCCACCACCTGTGCCACTATGTCCTCGTCCCGCACAGCCGCGTGAATAACCGCCTCCTCATCCAGAATAGGAATGGGGACGCCAATGCCTACCGTGAGGGTTGTTCCATAGCCCCTGAAAGACGTCCCGCGAAGCCAGCGGGCATTCATCCCCTTCAGGTCTCCAATTACAGCGAGGGTTCCAGCTCCCATTCTGGGGATACCCAGATCCGTTCTCGGGACGCACGGATTGTGCTGTGTTCCCTGCCATGCAACGTATCCCGTACCTCCGCCGAGAAATATCCTGGTTCCGATCCCTGTTGCTCGGTAGAAGGGGTCACAGAGCAGGGGGCTCAACTGACCTGCGCTACAGTAGTTGGCATTTCCCAATCGGGGCTGGAGAACGCCCATATAGGTGTAGATGGGCCGATCCGACAAATTAACGGCAACGTTGTAGTTTTGATAACAGTTCCTCGGATTGAACAGCACGGCCTCGTTCATATCATCGAGACTGATGCGGGTCTCGATCTTTTTCCTCGGATAGCAATCAGTTCCATACGCCGTTGCGGTCAGACGGACCTCTTTGCCAGCCACCAATTCCTCAATAACATGGCCCCCTCCATAGGCAAATTTACCCGGGAAAACCGCATTTCTGGGGTCATCGTCAGGAACAGCTGTGGCTCCAAGCAGGATATCGACAGCCGCAAAACCAGCGTAAACCGGGACATCGTTCAAGTAAGACTTGCCACCTCCAAGCTTGATCCTGGGCTTTGAGTGGCCCACATTGAAATATGCCCCGGACGAACACATCGGGCCAAAAGTCCCGGTGGTGACAACATCCACCTCTTCCGCTGCCCTCTTCGGTCCCTTTTGCCGTACGAAATCGACGATCTCTTCGGCAGTAAGTACCAGGGCTTTTCCCTTTTTTATCTTCTCATTGATTTCTCCGATTGATTTCATGCTTTTCCTCCTGAAAGGCAAGGCCCCCCTTTCCCAGGGTACCTCGGTTATGAAGTTGATCATGCCAACACACGCTTAAGAGAACCCTTGATTTCCCCCAAGAGGGGGTTTCCATGATCCATATCATAACCATCA
>DAOVIU010000289.1 GCA_030673585.1 Pseudomonadota bacterium
GCCGTTCCTTCAATTCATCGACAATGCGGTGTCCGATATCGTGGGATTCCTCCACTCGCACATCCTCGTCGATGACGAGGTGAAGGTTAATGATGGGTGTCCCTCGAATGCTGGAAACCATTAGACCGTGAAAGCTCTTGACGGAGGGATATCGCGTGGCAATACGGGGCAACTCATCTTCCACGACCCGCCGCTCCAGTACAGGCTGGGTTGAATCGGCGGGATCCACGTGGACAACGGTTGAGGCAATGAGGGAATCGGAGACGGCTTTTTCGACCAACTTCGCGAGATGATGCGAACGAGCCGTATCCATTTCGCCGGGAATACGAACGTGGAGAGAGATCACTTTCTGACTGCCGTATTCGTGGACGTTGATATCATGAACCTGCTCCACCCCTTCGATAGATAGGCCTGCCTTCACAATACGATCGATCAGCTCCTGACTCGGAGCCTTTCCCAGCAGAACGCTAATCACGGAGCGGAGCAAGTCAAATCCGGTGTATATAATGAGAACGGCGATACCAATCCCGAAGAAGGAATCCACTCTGCGGTGGCCAAAATAAGTGGCAACCATGGAGAAGGCCACAAAGGCTGAGGCAATCGCATCGCTTCTGTGATGCCATGCGTCCCCCTTCAGCATGTCGGATTGAATCAGTCTACCAATAGCGAATGCGAAGCGCGCCATCCATTCCTTGGCAACGGTGGAAAATATCATCAATCCGAAGGCCATGGCGCTCCATGCGACGGTATGGGGTTCGCGGAGCCGGTCATATGAAGCACGGGCAAACTCAATCCCTACCCAGATGAGGAGGAGGGAAATGATCAACGCCGCAATGGGCTCGATCCTCCCATGGCCGTAAGGGTGCTCCATATCCGCCGGTTTTTTGGCCGTCCAAAACCCAATTACCACCACGAGTGATGTGAGGACGTCGGATGCCGTATGGAAGGCGTCTGCCATCAGGGCAATGCTGTTGGTCATCCACCCGAAGAGGAACTTCAAAATAGCCAGGGCAATATTTCCGAGGATACTCACGGCCCCCTGGAAGAGACCATACCGGGCCCTAACCTCCATGGTGAGCGGTTCGGTGGGTTTACCGAGAAATTGCTTAATCAGAAATTTCGTGACAAAATCCACGAAGTTCACTCCCTCGGTGGCCGGAGTGTTTCCAATATAAATGGTGAGGCCATTCGGTGTCAATTGAGGGGCCAAATTACGCCGCTTTTTTGCGCCATTCGAATTGGCCTTTGTTTCGAGAATAAAGTTCATTATTTTGTTTGAGAAAAAGAGCACAAGTCACCATAATATCAGGGTTTTCGGAAAATTTTGTGAGGCTTTTAAGAGGGAGCTTTTCGGTCTGAACCGTAAATCCAGAATGCCCTTGACTTGCAATCAACCACCGATATAATCAGAGGTGTTTTGAGACGGTGCGTGGGGAAGGCGGAATCCCGTCGCCCATGAGTGGGCAGATTGAGGTTTTCGATACAATACAGGAGGTGTCCCATGAAGGTGAACAAGATCGATCACATCTGCATAGCGGTGAAGGACCTCGAAGCGGCGAGGAAAGTCTGGGAACCAATCCTGGGAAAATCCAAACCAGACGATCCCTATGTGGATGAGCCCGAAAAGATCAGGGTTGCGAGGTACTGGTTAGGCGATGTGGGATTCGAGTTGATGGAGTCCACGAGCCCCGATGGCGAGGTTGCGAAGTTTATCGAGAAGAGGGGAGAGGGGATTATGCTTATCGGGTTGAATGTGGATAATACCCGAGAGGCAATGGAGGAGCTCAAGGCCAAGGGGTATACTTTCATCGGCGGCGCGAGGCCGTTCAGGAATTGCGAATTTGCGTTTGTTCATCCCAAGGACGTCAACGGCGTACTCTTGGAGCTCATCGACTATCCGTGGGATGAATTTAAGAAATAAGGTGGCTTGTCCTCCGATTTTTTTGGCATAGATTGTGAAAAATTGGACAGAATCTGGCCCTGAGGGCGCCGGTCTTTAGGGTGGATTCGACGATTAACCTAACGGATCTACGACCTTGTCCGTTCGTGGAGACTCCTGCTGTAATGGTTTTCCAGGAATGGCGACGGTTATGAGGTATCCCGCTATGGAGCCCATGCACATCCTTGCCATTCACGGTAGTCCCAGCATGAAAAGGGGAAAGACCTATCTCGTGTTGGAGAGAGTGTTGAAGGGCGCCGAGAGGGCGGGAGCTAGCAGGGAGGTTGTATTTCTCCAGAAAGAAGCGATCGGGGCATGTACGGGGTGCCTTACCTGTTGGCTCAAGACTCCCGGCGAGTGTTTTCAGGGAGATGGTATGGCGAAACTGATTGAGAAAATCAAGAGGACGGATCTCATGATTCTGGCAACCCCAGTTTACGTGGACGGGATGACGGGCCAGTGCAAGAATTTCATTGACCGCCTCATCCCTTTGTTGGATCCCCATTACGAGATTCGGGATGGGCATTTCCGCCATGTGGTGAAGGAGAAATACTGCGGCAAGATTTTTCTCATCAGCGTGTGCGCCTTTTACGAGATGGATAACTTCGACCCGCTCATCCTTCATGTCAAGCGGGCCGCACAAAACCTCACTATGGAGTATGTGGGAGAGATCCTTCGACCGGCGGTTTATGGCTTGGGCAAGAAGAAAGCAACTGATGCCGTTGGGAGGGTCATGGAGGCATTCGAGAGGGCGGGGAGAGAGCTGGTGGAGAATGGCGTCGTTTCGGAAAAGACCAGACAGGAGGCGGGCAGGGAAATAGTTCGCAAGGAGGCATACCTTCGAGCCATCAATAGGTACTTCGATGCTCAGATTGGACGGGGATGACCCGTAGTTGAGGCGATCCTGACTCTTATCTCTCAGCTCGCCGTCCACAAACTGACGGTTGTTACGGTGAGTTCTCGTTGAATCGTCATCAAGCAGTATCAGGATAAGCGATTTCTTGGGGAGGCATTGAGATGAAACCGGATATCCCACAGGATGTAGAAATGACTTTGAAATCCCTGGAGGCGAACTATCTCGATCCCCGGTTTGCCCAGACATCGGATGAGGGCAGGGAAGTGATGTTACAGATGATACCGGTAACGGCCAGAGTCGGTGTCGGAGATTCAACAACTCTGAGGCAAATAGGCATTCTAGAGGCGCTGATTCGACGGGGAAATGAGGTCATAAATCCCTTTACACCGGAATTGACCCAGGGCATTGCAGAAGACCCAACTAAGCGTGGTCTCTTCCTTCAGACATGCCGAAGAACCTTCGGCACTGATGTATTCGTGACCGGCAGCAATGCCCTGACGAGGGATGGGAAGATAGTCAGCATAGACTATGCCGGCAAC
>DAOVIU010000154.1 GCA_030673585.1 Pseudomonadota bacterium
AAGGTTAGAGGATAGAGGTTTGAGGCAAGAAGTATTGCGGTGTTGCGGTCGTGCAGTTCTGCAGTCAAATGATGATGCTGCGGCGTAAATAAAGTTCGAGGTTAGAGGCCAAAGGCTAAAGGCATCAAATACGAAGGGGACAGGTTTTATGGCGAAAAGGGTGTTGATTCTTGGCTTGGATTGTGCATGTCCGGAACTCGTGTTTGAGCAATGGAGGGGAGATTTGAAACATCTCGGTCATTTGATGGAAGAGGGGATCTACGGGGAGTTAGAGAGCACCATTCCCCCCATTACCGTCCCCGCCTGGACTTCCATGATGACTGGAAAAAGCCCGGGAAGGTTGGGGTTTTACGGATTTCGCAATCGGGCCGACTACTCCTATGATGGCATGGTCTTCGCCAATTCCCAATACATCCGAGAGGACACGGTATGGGATATTCTATCCAGGGGAAGGAAGCGCTCTGTCGTCATTGGCGTCCCCCAGACGTATCCCCCGAAACCCATAAATGGCTGCCTCATCACGAGCTTCCTGACCCCGGACACCACGCGCCAATATACTTACCCCCCGGAGCTCAAGGGGGAGGTTGAGAACCTGGTAGGGGAATACATGCTGGATGTGGATAACTTCCGGACCGACGAGAAAGAGCAGCTGTTGCACCAAATCCATGAGATGACGGAGAAGCGATTCAGGGTCGCCAAGTATCTCATGACCACAAAGCCTTGGGATTTTTTTATCGTGGTTGAGATCGGACTCGATCGAATGCACCATGGATTCTGGAAGTTTTTCGACAAAGGACATCGTAAATACCGGGCCGGTTCAAAGTTTGAGGGCGCGATCAAGGAGTATTACCTCTATCTGGACCGGCACGTGGGAGAGATGCTCTCCGTGGTTGGAGAAGATACGGCTGTCGTGGTGGTATCAGACCACGGCGCCAAGGGGATGGAGGGGGGAGTCTGCATTAATGAATGGTTGATGGAGAAGGGGTATTTGGCTTTGAAGGAGAAGCCCCGGGAGATGGTACCCCTCTCCAAGGTCAAGATCGACTGGGATCGAACCGCGGCCTGGGGAGAAGGGGGATACTATTGCCGGCTCTTTCTGAACGTGAAGGGGAGGGAACCGAGGGGGACCATTGAGAGGTCAATGTATGATGAAGTCCGGGACAGGTTGAAACGAGAGTTGGAGGGCCTGGCCGATGATAGCGGGAATCATATGGGGACGCGGGTATTCAAGCCCGAGGAGATCTATCCCGTCGTCAACGGGATTCCCCCGGACCTCATCGTCTACTTCGGGGATCTCAGGTGGAGATCCGTGGGGAGCGTGGGAATCGGTTCTGTCCACACCTTTGAAAACGATACGGGGCCGGATGATGCTAACCATTCGCAGCACGGGACCTTTATCATGAGGGTCCCCGGGATGAAGGCACGGGGAAAGGTGTCGGGGCTCCACATCATGGATGTGGCTCCTACCGTTCTGAAGTTGTTGGGCCTGAGGGTTCCGGAAGATATGGAAGGGAAAGTGATAGGAGGGTAATACGGGCGAGGTGATTCGAAGATCAAAGGAAGGAGGGAATCCCCCTTGTTAGAGAGCAAGAAAAGAAGCTTCATGAAATCCATCACTTGGAGGGTCTTGGCGGTCTTGATCCTGGCGGTAGTGGCCTATGCTATAACCAAGGACCCCCTCGAAACGACCATCATCACGGCCATTACGCAGACTATTAAGTTTGCGGTTTACTATGGTCACGAGCGGTTTTGGGGCCTTCTGAGCTGGGGATACGAGCCCAAGGAAAATGTGGCGCAACGCCTTCGAGATCTGGGATACATTGATTAGGCGCTGTCAGAATGCCGAGAGGGAGGTAAGAAATGGAGAGAGGATTTACCGTGTGGTTTACGGGGTTGTCCTGTTCGGGAAAGACCACGGTCTCCCAAAGGGTCGCGGAGGAGCTTCGTAAGAGGGAAATGAAGGTTGAGGTCTTGGATGGAGACGTGGTGAGGACCAATCTGAGCAAGGGGCTCGGGTTCAGCAAGGAGGATAGGGACACCAATATCAAACGGATCGGGTTCGTATGCAAGCTCCTCTCGAGGAACGGAGTGGTGGCCATTGGGGCGGCCATCTCCCCCTATCGCGCCACTCGGGACCACAATCGGAAGGAGATCGGCGATTTCATCGAGGTTTACTGCAAATGTCCCATAGAGGTTTGCATAGAGAGGGATGTGAAGGGGCTTTATAAGAAGGCCTTGGCCGGTGAGATCTCCAATTATACCGGTGTATCCGACCCCTACGAGGAGCCATTGAATCCCGAAGTCGTCCTGGAAACGGATAAGGAAACATTGGAGGAGAGCGTCGGTAAGGTGATGAGAAAGCTCGAGGAGCTTCGCTACATTCCTCCGGCCGAAGCCACCCCATACAGCGAGGAGGAAGAGGAGACCATTAAGCAACGGTTGGCTGACTTAGGGTACATTTAGCGACATAGTGACATCATGGGATTGTTCAATCGACTGCGTTTTAAGGGAAAGAGACTGTTGGTCATAGGGCTGGATGGGGTTCCATTCAGCTTCCTGAATGGCCTATCGGCGGAGGGGAAACTGCCCCACTGGGCAGAGCTCGTGGAATCGGGCTCATTTAAGCGGATGAATTCGGTCCATCCCTGTGTGTCATCAGTGGCATGGGCCACGTATATGACGGGAAAGAATCCGGGAAAGCATCGGATCTACGGTTTTGTGGATCGGATCCCGGAGTCCATGGATGTCTTCATCCCCACATCCCGGGATATGACCGGAAACACCCTTTGGGAGATATTGAGCCAGGCGGGGAAAAGGGTTGTGGTAATCAATGTCCCCCTCACATATCCACCGAGAGAGGTGAATGGGATCTTGATCAGTGGCTTCCTCGGTACCAATATCGACAAGATCGCCTACCCCAAAGAGGTGGCACGTTACCTGAAGGAGGTGGGGTATCGGATCGATGTGGATGCCTGGAAAGCAAGGGAGTCCCTGGATAAATTTTTGGAGGACCTTCACCTTACCCTCGACAAGCGGATAGAGGCCATGTTCCATTTTCTGGAAAGGGAGGAGTGGGATTTCTTCCAGCTCCACATCATGGAGACGGATCGTATTAACCATTTCCTGTGGGGCCTTTGGGAGGAGGGGGACGCTCACTATGGGCCCGAATTCATTACGTACTACCAGAAGATCGATGACATTCTAGGGCGGATCAGCGCTTGGTTGGACGGGGATACCCGCCTCATCGTCCTGTCGGATCATGGCTTCTGCGGTATGAAGAAGGAGGTCTTCCTCAATTACTGGCTCCAAAGGGAGGGTTGGCTGAAGTTTCGAGGGAAGTCTCCAAAATCGGTCAAGGATATTCATCAGGACAGCAAGGCCTATAGCCTCATCCCCGGGCGGATCTACGTAAACTTAGCGGGAAGGGAATCCAGCGGGAGCGTCCGTTTCCCCGATGAGTATGAGCGGGTGAGGCATGAGTTGGAGGAGGCACTGCTGGGCATGAGGGACCCGGACTCGGGGGAGAAGATCATCGAAAAAGTCTTCAAGAGGGAGGAGTTATACCACGGCCCCCACTATGATGATGGGCCGGATCTCGTCGCTATCCCCCGTAACGGATACGACCTGAAGGGAAATTTGGACAAGAAAGAGCTCACCTATAAGGGGCCATTGGTAGGCATGCACACCTACGACGATGCGTTCCTCTACATAAAGGATGTGGAGATTGAGAAGGGGGACAACCGGTTCGGCTTGGTGGATGTGATGCCGACTATCCTAAAATTTATGGATGTAAGTCCCCCCGAAGATCTCGATGGAGAAACACTGGTTTGAGAGGTGCTGCGGTCATGCGGTGTTGCAGTGCTGCGGTCGAGTAGGTGGGAGGTTTGGGACCGAGGCTGAGGCTAAGCAGCTATAGAGTTAAAAATTTAGATTTTGGAATTGAAAGTGAGTTTTACGTAACGAATAACCGATAACTAACAACCTAATAACCGAAAAACTGAAACAGTCCAAGAAACTCAGGAATCCGCAAATCCCAAATCCGCAAATCCCAAATCCTCAATCCCTCTGCCCTCTTTCCCCTTGCATTCTGAGTTCAGTTAGTATATGAACCTGTCAGAGCATCCCGTTGAAGTCATAGAGGAGGAAGGCAGTGGCCGAATGGGGCCATATCGTCCAGGCGATAACGAAACCCCTGCACTTCGCATCCAAAAACGGATTCGCCAACTTACCCCAGGTTAAAGGACTGGAAAGGCTCATCTCAAACCTCGGTCAGCAGGCGCTTTCCTTGGAACTGGAACCGTCCCAGGAGCAACTGTTCCGTGAACTCCTAACGGTTTTTTCCGGGTTCGAAGATGCATCGATGGAGGAGAAGAAGGAGCGCATCACGAGATCCATGAGGATCGTGATGGAACTAGAGAAGGTTGAGATTAAGGCTGAGGTTGAGGGGAAGGGTGAGGGGTTAGAGGTTGGAGGTTTGAGGTTAGAGGGTGAGGGGAAGGGGGAGGATAAGGTAGAGGTTGAAGGTGGGAGGCCAAAGGTTGGAGATAAGAGGATAGAGGTCAACGATAGGGCTGAAGCTGAGGGTGAAAGGTTAGAGGTTGAAGGTTCGAGGTTAGAGGGAAGGGGGAGGGGGAAGGCCCTCTCCCTTCCCATACAGTTCGTCAAGGGAGTGGGCCCGAGGATCGCAAGGAAGCTGGAGAAGAGGGGGATAAAGACCATCGAAGATGCCCTCTATTTTCTGCCCCGGAGGTATGAGGACCGAAGGGTTATCAGAAAGATCTCCGAGCTCCAGGTGGGAGGAGTGGAGACGGTATTGGCCGAAGTACTATTGACGGGAACCGTTTTGTATAAGGGGGACAGGAAGAGGGTA
>DAOVIU010000171.1 GCA_030673585.1 Pseudomonadota bacterium
CCACGGGCATCTCATAGATGGCATGACCCAATGCAACCCTGTTTATCTTCGGATGTCCCTTCTCCAGAATACGCCCCGCCAAGGCTCTTCCATTTTTGAGGCCCTCGGGTATGTCAACCTTATTTAAAAAGGGGATGATGGTTGAATGGGAAGGGGTTCCCTTGGCCATTCCCCTTGGGTGAATGATCAATTCGGCAATGGCCTCAACGGTCACCTTCTCCCGCATCGGCAAGCCCGTCAGCTCGGAAAAGATGTGGGGGCGAAAGACGTGGTCCTCCGATAATTCGACGCCGATGCTATCGATTCCCAGCACGACAACCACCAGGGAGGTCTTCGAGGTGATCACGGGTTCGTGTTCGCCCGGAGCCTTGAGGGGAAGTCGCGCGGCTCCATCGGCTTCGACGATGATGTAGTCAACTTCGTCCAGGGTTCCCAGCGCATCAACGAGTTCAGGGCTGACTCCCTTCACCTTCTTTCCGGACAATCGAGTTTCGGCTAAGGTAAGATGCCCGTATCGATGGATAACATCCGGGATGGTTTTAACGATATTCGCTGATCCTTCCCTCAGGAGGAGGAAGGGGGTATCTTTGCGGGAGGGCTCAAGGATCTTCGTTGTGGTGGAGGTGATGACGTGATTTCCCAGGGCCGCCAACTCCCTTGCCATGGCGAACATCAAGCTGGTCTTTCCCCCGGCCCCCACCAGGCAAATAATCCGATGCCGTTCCAGTTCCAATGCCTCCCTCAGAAGATCAACGCGGTGAATGATCCATTCCCGAGAATGTATTTGCTCTTGGCTATGCAAAAAAGGCCTCCGAATCCATTAGTATTTGAGGTGGCCCTGCCTTAAAACAGGGGCTCGAAGGTTAACCGCCCCAGGGCATTTTGGAGTAAACCTCGGAGAGCTTATCGCGGTACTCGCGGAAAAACCGCTCGTGTTCCTTTTCCCAACCCGACAGCATCATGAGGGCCTCCTTGGCTTTGTCCTCGGTGCTGTTGGCCATCTTCTCGTAGAACTCGCTCAGGTCTTTCTCAATGAGCCAGGCCGTGTTAAAAACAGTCACATCCGGGATCATAGAGCCTTCGATACACTGTCGGAGGAATTCCGATTTGGCTCGCCCGTCAAAGTAATTCGTCGGTTCCATTGCCACTTCTTTGTGGCTCGGCAGCTCAATTTCACCGCCCTTTTTCAGATCCCCTAGAATCCGTTTGATAAACAGGATGTGTTTCTCCTCTTCCTCGATCAACCGCTTGAACGCGCTCATCGCGGCCCCAATGCCCATTCGCTGGAGCGAGTGCTGAAAAAAGCTTCTTCCGGTTTCCTCCTGGTTGAGGGCATACTCGAAAATCTTGATCAGTTTCTCATTTACGGCCATCGTTTTTTCTCCTATTCAGTTTTGGCCTGTACTAAGAGACAATCTCAGGAGCGTTGCGAAAATCCTGCTTTGACTCACCGCCTCTTGAACCCCAACCAGATGATGTAGACGATCATGAAGATGACTGAAACGGTGGCCGGCACTGCGGTCCATTTATTGAAGAGCGCCAACGCCAGACCGCCCGCGAGGCCATAATTCTTGAGTGTTCCCAGGAGGATGAGGCTGGTCAGTGTCTTTGGGTCAATTCGAAAAACCCCACCCAGCTTCTCTATTACCAATCCCAGGAAGAAGGTGCTTGTTAAGGCAATGAGAGCCACCGGAACCAGGGATAAGGGGTGCCCGAGGAAGATTCCGCGGTTCAGCCCAACAATGGTGTATGAGACTACAAAGAAACTCCAATTCGTGATGGCGCCTTTAAGGGGTTCTATCTTGGTGGACATCCCGGTCCAAATAAGGATCCGTGAAAGGATGAGGGGCGCGATGATCAGTTCGAACATAATGATAAACAGTTTGAGCGGCTGGACGAAGCCCGATCCGAGAAACCCCAGGGCTATCAGAGGCATAATGATCAATGCTCCAAGGTAGCATCCGATGGTGCCAACGAGGGAAAATGTGCTGTTCCCGTTCAAAAATCCGGTAAAGGGAATTACAGCCACGGCGGGGGGGGCAGCAGCAATAATAATGAATCCACTCCGGAGAGCCTCGTCTCGGATGAGGAGCATACTCAACCCAAGGATACAACCGCCGAGCAATACGTAGTTTATAGCGAGGCTCCCCAGGACCGGAGCCACCAAGGTGCGAGGTGAACGAAATGCACTTCCGGAGACTCCCATGGTAGAAAGCGTCATTACGAGGGCGAGGGCGGGGAGCGTTACCCCTTCAGTCCATTTGGCGCCCCCTCCCCACATGAGACCGAGGCTCAGAGCCGAAAACAGGATGAAATTTCGATTGCGCAATAGGCGTTGGAGCTTGGACATGAAGTGTATCCCTTGCCTTTCATATGGGTTTGCTTACCGCCGTTAATATCGCCTCATAGCCCGGTTCTTCCGTGATCTCCTTGAGAAACTATACCGAGTCCCAGTATCACTGACCGGCTCGGCTCCCTCTTAACGAGCTTTATGGAAGTTTATCTAATTGATTTTTCAATGTAAACCCGAATAGTACTGGAATTTCCCGAGGTTTAACACAATATTATTGGCCACTGAGCGGATTGCACTGGGGAACGGCGGAGTTCCGCGGAGACTCAGAACGAATGCTTTGCTTTTATGGAATTGTCTTGCGCTCAGGCGAGCGTGATGGAGTCCTTCCCCAGTGCCTTGCTGTGGTACATGGAATTGTCGGCGATGTGAAGAAGTTCTCTTTGGTTGGCCGCATCGTGGGGATAGTTTGCAATGCCGAAGCTGGCAGTCACCTTGATTTGAAGCCCCTCATCCTTGAGAAAGATCGACTCGGCTAATGATTTCCGAATGGTTACCATTTTATTCAGGGCGGCTTTCTTGTCCTGGCCCGGCAGGATGATCACGTACTCATCACCACCGTAACGGAAAATTCTGTCCTCGTCATCCAGCCTGGCGGCCATAACCTCTGCTACCTCTTTCAACACCTTGCTGCCCGCCAGGTGTCCATGGGTATCCACCACCTCTTTAAAATCGTCCAGGTCCAGAAAAACCAGGGAAACTTCCTTGGCCTTAGCGGAAGAATCCCCGAACAACTGGTCCAGGTATTGGTGCAAGAAACGGGTGTTGTAAAGGCCGGTGATTTCGTCGGTGATGGAAAGTAACTCGATCTTTTCATAGTTTCGGGCATTATTAATGGCGATCGCCACGTAATCGGCCAAAATGGAGAGCACCGGCATGGAATCGGGTCGGAAGAGGGAGGTGTTTTCGGGGTTCACCACCTCCAGGACCCCGATTATCGACCCCCGGAGCTTCAAGGGGAGGCAGATCAGCGAGCGTGTGACAAATCCGGTGACATGATCAACCCGACCGCTGAAACGGGGATCCTCATGCACATCCGGCACCAGCATTGGCTCGCCCGTGAGTGCCACAGTCCCGGCAATGCCTTCGCCCAGTCTGATCTGCATGTGGCCGAGAGATCTTTTGTCGAGCCCCACTACTACTTCGAAATGGAGTTTCCGGGTTTGCGGATCCAAGAGGAATAACGTCCAGTTCTTGGCCCTGATCAGTTTATTGAGCCGCTTGAGGATGATGACCAAAATCTGCTCCATATTAAGGGTGGACGTCAGGGCTTTTCCGATCTCAACGCAGGTCATCAGTTGTTGAATAAGAGTGCAATCCCCTAGACAGGAGGCTTCGGCAGAAGCGAGGGTATTGTTTTGTTTCAGCTGTTTGCCCATCACTGTATCGAGGTATGAGAGGATACTTTTTGACCCATGCTATTTGACTAGCAACCTTTGTGCCAATCAAGCACAAGGGAGGGATCACTGAGTTGTTGATATCGCTTTCTAGGTAAAAGGGCAGTTGCAGGATGGAGCCGGCAGGGGAAGGTTACTCGGGCACATCGTTCTCCGCGCCCGATATTTGCTCCACATAGAGGGTCAAGAACCCCCAGTTGTGGGGCCCCGTTGTTGCGGATACGTTCTAAGCCAACTTGCGTACAGCCGTTAAAATAGTCTCATAGTCCGGTTCTTGCGTGATCTCCTTGACGAGCTGCACGTATTGAACGAACCCGTTTCGGTCCACCACGAACACCGCCCTCGCCAGCAACCGGAGCTCTTTGATCAGCACGCCATATGCCGTGCCGAAGGAAGCATTGCGATGGTCAGATAGCGTTTGAACCCCGGTGACTCCGGCTGCGCCGCACCAGCGCTTTTGGGCAAAGGGTAAATCCATGCTTATGGTGAGTATTGCGACGTCGGAGCTCAACTTTTGGGCCTCCTCATTGAATCTCCGCGTTTCGGTGTCGCAGACCGGGGTGTCAAGGGAAGGCACTGAGGAAACGATACAGACCTTCCCACGGAATGATGAAAGCCTAACCGGCGACAGGTCGTTGGAAAGAACCTCGAACTCCGGGGCCTCGTCTCCGACTTTCACCTCGTTTCCCACGAGGGTCAGCGGGTTTCCCTTCATGGTTACCATTTCCGTTCGTTCCTTCATGTGGGCCTCCTTTCCCCTGAGGAATTTGATGGTTGAGCAATGGGACGTCAATTACGAACCGTGCTCGGTTGTGGTACTGCATGCCAAATCTGGGTGCTCTCCTTGAGACTGCGATAGTCCTGGGTGCCGACTATTACGTGGTCAAGGACGTCAATGCCCATGATCTCGCCCGCCTCGACCAGCCGTTTCGTCAGGCCGATGTCCTGGTCCGAGGCCTGCGGGTCTCCGGAAGG
>DAOVIU010000214.1 GCA_030673585.1 Pseudomonadota bacterium
GGTCGCAGACCGCGATCTTCATATCCTTCTTTTTATCCAATCCATATGCCAGTGAAGCCGCCGTGGGCTCATTGATGATTCTCTGGACATTCAATCCAGCGATCTTTCCGGCATCCTTTGTGGCCTGGCGCTGGCTATCGTTAAAATAAGCTGGGACCGTGATAACGGCATCCTTTATCTCTTCACCGAGATAGTCCTCCGCGGTCTGCTTCATCTTCTGAAGGACCATGGCCGAAATTTCGGCAGGACTGTATTCCTTATCCCGGACCTTCACCCATGCATCTCCGTTCTTGGACTTCACGATCTTGTAAGATACGATTTCTATGTCCTTTTTCACTTCGGGGTCCGTGAATTTCCGTCCTATAAGCCTCTTGATCGCGTAGACGGTATTTTCCGGGTTCGTTATAGCCTGCCTTCTGGCGATTTGGCCGACCAACCTCTCCCCCTTGTCGTTAAAAGCGACCACTGAGGGGGTTGTCCTGCTCCCCTCGGCGTTGGCGATCACCGCCGGATCTCCGGCTTCAATTACCGCTACACACGAGTTAGTAGTGCCTAGGTCGATTCCTATCATCTTGCCCATTTTCTTCTCCTTTTAGCTCTCGGCTTATTTTCCCTCATCCTGGCTACGATGGCCTTCTTCTTGCTTTTCCGCCGGGGTTCGAGCCACGCTGACCATGGCCGGCCGTAACAATCGATCATTCAAGAAATATCCGCTTTGCAACTCCGAAACCACCGTATTCGGTTCATGATCCGCTGATTCGACCTGCATCATAGCCTCATGTTTGCTGGGATCAAAGGGCTCCCCTTCTGCGGCAATGCGAGTCAGGCCGAATTGTTCCAATACCTGGAGCAGTTGCTTGAGGGTAATTTTAATCCCTTCCAGAAGTCCATCGGGATTTTCTCCCGTGGGATGGTCAAGGGCCCTCTCCAGGTTATCTATAACCGGTAGAATTGCCTTGATGAGCTCCTCATTGCCGTATTTGACAAGGCTGCTCTTTTCCCTATCAACCTTTTTTTTATAGTTCTCCAGGTCGGCTTGGGTCCGGAGGAATCGGTCATAGCTCTCCTCGGCTTGTTTCGTCTTTTCCTCCAGTTGGGTTTTTAGCATTTCAATCTCACGTTCCCTCTTTGTTTTTCGCCTCCTGGGCTGGCTTTCCCCTTCTCGGGCTTTGGGCGATGGGCCAGCTGCTGTATCCCTTGTCCCTTCAACCCCTTTTTCCATCTCTTCGGCCTCGTTCACGTATTTCCTCCTGTGCGGCAAGAAGGACGATTATTCCGGTTCCAGGAATTCCGTCAGCAACTGGGCGGTAAATTCAACGACGGGAATAACCCTCGAGTAGTTCATCCTCCTCGGTCCGAGGATGCCCAAAATCCCCAGGGTCCGATCCACACTCCCATACGTTGACGATACCAGGCTACAACCTTCCATCTCGCTGCATTCAGTTTCAGACCCTATGGTAATCTGGAGTCCCTCTCCTGCCAAACATTGATCCAACAACGTGATCAAAAGGCTTTTCTCCTCGAAAGCCCGAAAGAGGCTCTTCATCTTTTCGATATTCGCGAACTCGGGTTCATCGAGGATGTTCGTCTGCCCGTTGATATAGAGTTCTTTCTCCTCTTGGCTGCTAAAAGTCCTGTGGCCAAGCTTGAGGGCCTGTTCCATCGAACGGTCAAAGGCAACCTTTTCCCTTTTCATCTCACCGAGGATTTTCTCCCTGACCTGCGCTAACGTCAAACCCTTCAGCATCTCATTGAGATACCGGCTCATCTTATCCAGTTCGTCTTGCGAGAGGACATCGTCCATGTGGACGATTTTGTTTTGCAGGGTTCCCCCAGAGGTTACGAAAACGGTCAGTATTTGATTGGGGCTCAATCGGATAAATTGGATGTGTTTGAAAATGGTAGAGGCCATCATCGGTGCCAAGACTACCCCGGTATAGCGGGATAAACCGGAGAGGATCCTGGAGGTTTCCCTCAACAGCTCGGGGATATCATATCTCGATGTCCGATATTTCCGCCGTATTTTCTCCCGTTCACTTTGGTTCAAGCTCTGTACATTGAGGATTTTATCGACGTAAAAACGAAAGGCCTTGTCAGTGGGAATCCTTCCGGCAGAAGTGTGGGGTTGCCAGAGGAATCCCAAGTCCTCTAGGTCCGCCATTACATTTCTCACGGTGGCGGGGCTCAATTGAATACCGTACCGCTTACAGATCGTCCTCGAACCGACGGGCTCGGCGGTCGAAATGTAATCCGTAACGACAAACTCGAGGACTTTCCTGAACCTTTCGTTTAAACTTCTCGCTTTGATCTTCATTGCGCTCTGCTCCCCAAAGGACGGGAGATACCGTAATGGAGACAAACAGCTTAACCCAGAGACAAATTAATCACCCGGTATGGGATTGTCAAGGTCCGAGGATTGGGGGGGTGATGTGCAGCAAAAAACCGTTTGTTCCTATTACCTCGGTGTTTTGAAATGATCGTATCCTTTTTTTCTCGGCGTATATTCCCTGCCATCGTCTAGGAATAGCCTTAGGCCATGGCGAGCGTCGACGATATCGCCAATAGGGGTGATCTGCAGGCCGCTTTGGTTGAAGAGACGCAGGAGCTTTCCCCCCTTTTTTCTCGGAGTGGTAAGCAGCAATTCATAATCCTCCCCCCCGTAAGTGGCCAGATCGATATCATTGGAGGCATATTGGGAGGCCTTTCTCCTGTATGCCTCCGAGAGAGGGAGCCGTGAGATCCAGATTTGCGCTCCCGCGTTGCTTTCTTCAAGGATATGGCCAAGATCTGCCATGAGACCATCGCTTATGTCGATCATGGCACTAGCAAGATGGTTTTTGGCAATGAGCTGGCCCTCGGCAATTCGCGGAGTGGGGGAGAGGTGTTTTTCGATGAGTTCAGTAAGATCGCTATCCCCATTTCGGGAGATGGTGGGATCGCCCTTATGGGACTTGAGGATCTGTAGCCCCAAGGCCGCATTTCCGAGGGTTCCGGTTACCATGATTTGATCGCCGGCCTGGGCCCCCTTGCGATAGACAACTTCCCCCGCCTTTCCCCGGCCCATAAGGGTGATATTGATAGTTAGCTTCTGGGCCAGGGATGTGTCTCCCCCGATGAGAGAGAGATTGTACTGCTCCGCCACTTCCTGGAGTCCGCCGAAAAACTCCTCAATCCAACGGAATGGAAGGTGCGATGGGAGGCCCATGGACAATAAAAAGTGCTGAGGGGTTCCCCCCATTGCGGCTATGTCACTGAGATTGATGGAAAGGGCCTTCTTGCCCAAACGGAGGGGATTCGTGTAGTCTAATCGAAAGTGGATGTCTTCTATGAGGATATCCGTGGTAACGAGGCAGATGGACCTTTTGGGGGGGGTCATCACGGCAGCGTCATCGCCAATCCCCGCGACGATGTTGAAATCCCTCAGGGGTATTTTCCCCCGGATCCAGCTGATCAGGCCGAACTCGCCGATTTGCTTGAGTTTCACCGGTTTTTTACTTTTTGACTGCCCTAATCCGCTGCCCTCTCGTCAATTGATTTTCGTCCAACGCGATTTGTAGAATCTCATCGATGTGTTTGGCGAGAACGAAATTCATCTTTTTCCTGGCATAGGGGGGAATTTCATCCAAATCCTTCTTGTTCTGGTAGGGGATGATAACCGTGCTTATCCTTCCCCTCATCGCTGCCAAGGTCTTTTCCTTAATTCCGCCCACGGGCAAAATCCTTCCCCGCAGCGTTATTTCCCCTGTCATTGCCACATCCCTCTTTACGGGGACATTTGTCAAGGCGGAGATGATGGATGTAGCCATGGTCACTCCGGCTGATGGACCATCTTTGGGAATTGCCCCAGCGGGGACATGGACATGGATTTCCCTTTGGGCAAACAGATCTTCCTTGATTTCCAATACTGGAAGCAATAATCTGGGTAAACCCGCTATCATTAGTTAATGTGAGATCAACTTTCAACGTATAAAAAACTCCAAGCCAAGATATTTCAACTTTAAAGCTTCCTTTTGGTACGGTAATATAATAATAAAGGTTCTCTGGGCTATTTACACCTCGTTCAAATCTTTCTTGACCTAAA
>DAOVIU010000089.1 GCA_030673585.1 Pseudomonadota bacterium
CCCCGTCCCTCAGCGAGAGTCGCTGGAATCCATCCCTTCCCCCCGTTCTCAGTGGCCTCTCCAAAACCAATTGCAATCCTCCTTCCTCGTTCACCGCCCTCACAACTATGTCCGACCAGCGGGAGAGTCGCTTGAAGAGATGTCCCCTTCGGCTTCCGGAAGGAATGGGGGGTTGCATCAGGAGAAAGGGGAGTCCCCTCAGGTTGAGCTCCTCGAGTTTTTCGAGCATTCCCCGGAAAAGGAGGTTGACCTCCTGCTCGGGAACATCCTCATCGAGCAGCGTAGTGATGGGACCTAATAGGATGGCCAATGGATTGTGATGGGGATCTATCATCGCCTCCAATCGCTCTCGAACCAAGGTGAAAAGCTGATAGCAGGTAAAGGCCCGGGCAACCATGATCTCCTTGAGGAGATGGGCCGGGGCCAGGAAATGCCTCCTCGCGAAACGGGAGACGACATAGGGATCAAAGCCGTTTGCCCCGTCCACGAAGATCGGCTTCATTCCCGATGCTGCCACAAGGCCGGCCAGATAGGAGGATAAGACCACCGTCCCTTCCCCCCAGAAGAGGGTTTTCGGGACGGGTGCCTTGGAACGATTCCATCCTTCCAGGCCCAGGAAATCGAAGATGTTAATCCCACCAAACCGCTCGGGCAGACTGCGCAACTCTTCTCTTTTCACCCTGCCTCATACCCTCCTGAAGATCCCAATGACCCGACCCAGGATTTGGAAACCCCGATCTCCTTCCCTCACCGTAACCGCCTCCCAAGCCTCGTTATCTGGCTTGAGGATGACCTCGTCCCCCTTGAGGAAGAATCGTTTCACCGTTGCCTCGTCATCGATCAGGGCGACAACCACATCGCCGTTATCGGCGGAGGACTGACAGCGAACCAAGACGTAATCCCCCGGAAGGATGTAGGGGGACATGCTCTCCCCCTTCACCTGCAACAAGAAGACCTCTTCCCCCTCTGCCCAATCCCGTGCCAAGGGAACGACATCCTCGATATTTTCCACGGCCAGGGTGGGTTTTCCGGCTGACACCCTTCCCAGGATGGGAACCTCGCGGGTGGAAATCCCAGTCCTCCTCTCGGTGAAATCCAGGATCTCAATACCACGGGATATGGTTTGTCTTCGCCTCAGGTATCCCTTCCTCTCCAGGGCTTTGAGGTGATCGAAGGCCGCCCTGGGATAGATGTGAAAATGGCGGCCGATCTCCCTTACGGAAGGGGGATAACCGCTTTCCAGGGTGAACTCCTTTACGAAGTCCAGAATCTCTCTCTGCCGAGAGGTTAGATCCATTGCCTTTCCTCCCGTTTTCCCCAAGTATACTATACATATGTTTAGTTGTCAAGGGGAAAATGCAAGATCTCTGGAAAACGTATCCCTTTTTGATCCGGGTGAAAAGCCAAGGGGAATATGATACAGTGATTTTATTGCCTTTTACGATTCGGAGCCAATGGTGATATGTTCCAAAGGCTGAGAGAAGACCTCCACACGGTCATCGAAAGGGACCCGGCCGCCAAGAACCTTTTCGAGGTATTCCTCTGCTACCCCGGCCTCCATGCCATCTGGATGCATCGGATCGCTCATTTCTTTTACCGCCACCGATGGTACACCTTCGCCAGGTTCGTATCACATATCAGCCGGGCGCTAACGGGGATCGAGATCCATCCCGGGGCGACCATTGGCCGTCGCTTATTCATCGACCATGGCATGGGGGTAGTGATCGGCGAGACGACCGAGATTGGAGACGATTGTCTCATCTATAAAGGGGTCGTGTTTGGCGGAACCACCCTGGAGAAGAAGAAACGCCATCCTACCCTGGGAAATCGCGTTGTGGTGGGTTCCAACAGCACTGTTCTCGGGGCTATTACCATAGGAGACGGGGCAAAAATTGGGTCGGGCTCAGTGGTTATAAAGGATGTCCCCCCTGGTGCCACGGTTGTCGGGGTACCGGGGAGGCTGGTTGAATCGGATATACGGAAAAGGGCCGCCATCGACTTCGAGCATGGAAACCTTCCCGACCCCCTATCGGATGTGATGAAATTGATGTTGCAACTCCACGAAAAACTGGAACACCGGGTCGAAAAGCTGGAAAAGACACATGAGGTGTCCAAGCAGCAACCCCAATTGAGACAATCCAGGCGGAGAAAGTGATGGAGTACCCACAATTCTTGATGGATCACTTCCAAAACCCGAGAAATGTCGGGGAGATCGCGGATGCCGATGGGACGGGCATCGTGAAGAACGCAACGTGTGGCGACATCATGCAAATGTCCATAAAGGTGGAAAAGGACGTTATCGTGGATGCGAGGTTCAAGACCTTCGGATGCGGCGCCGCCATTGCAACCAGCTCCATCATCACCGAAAGGATAAAGGGAAAGGGTGTTGAGCAAGCCCTCAGGATTTCGGATGAAACGGCCAAGGAGATCATGAGCCAATTACCTCAGGAGAAGTTCCCCTGCTTTACCCTGGCTGCCAATGCCCTGAAGTTGGCCGTGGATGAGTATCGCTGCAGTAAAGGGGAAACCCATACAAAGGGGGGAATAAGCTCCGAGGAGTTGGAAAAAGCCCTTTCTTAAGCAGAAATTTCTGGTATAAATATAGATAGCAATAGAACAAAAAGCCGATAACAAGGGAGACCTCAATGAGAAGAATGGTATTGTTGATCCTCATGTTCTTTCTGTTGGCCCTTTACAGATCTGCGGAAACTGGGGAATTTACGCTCCTCTATTCCAATGATACGGGCGGGGTAATTGACCCGTGTCCCACCTGAGGAAATAAGACTGTAGGAGGGTTGGCCCGGCGGGCCACCGTTATCACGAATCTCAAAAAGGAAGGAAAAGAGCTCCTCATTCTCGACGCGGGCAATAGTCTCTTTGAGGAGAAGGGTTCCCCTTCTTCAAGGGATAGGGAGAAGGCCAGATTAATTGCAACGGCTTACCAACGGATGGGATATCAAGCCGTCAACGTTGGATCGAATGACCTTTCGGCTGGCATCGAATTCCTAAGGGAGTTGCAGAGGGGGACTCATTTACCCCTTTTGTCTGCCAACCTCCTCCAGAAAAAGGGAGGAAAACCGGTCTTCAAAACCCATATGGTGTTCGATGTAGGTGGTATAAGAGTTGGCTTGTTGAGCCTAACCTCCGATATCCGCCACCATGAAGGCGAAACCCCCCAGGGGTTTTTCATCTCCAATCCCATAGCGGCGGCGAAAAAGGTGGCGGCCAAGCTTGAGAGGGATTGTGAGATTATCGTGGCCCTGAGTAACCTGGGCTCTTTTAAGGAATATACCAAGCTGGTTCAAGGGGTAAAGGGGATTCACTTCATCTTTGGGAGCGGAGGTAAGGGGTCCCACCATCAAACCATTCAGTCCGATAGCGGTTGGAAGGCATTGCTCTTCAAGACTTACGAGAGGGGACAGTACGTGGGGAGGGTCGACCTAAACGTAGTAAAGGGGGGCCATGATTTCGTTGACCTCAGTCGCAAGGCCCACATGGAGAAACAAATCGAGAGCATGGAAAGGCAATTGGAATCCTACCGAAGGGGAACGGGAAGCGCTAAATCCATTCCCGAGGATAAGAGGGAGGAGTCCATCAAGAGGTTGGAGGGTTTCAAGAAGAGGACGGAGGCGCGATTGGAGGAACTGGAGAAGGACTCCCGGAGAAAGAGCACCTTCATCAATACCCCCATACGCCTCGACGATAAGGTAACGGGGGATCCCGAGATAAGGGAATTGGTAGATCGGTTCGAGAAAGGCTCATGAGCGGACTGGCTACCCTATCCCCAATGAAATCAATGGCTGTAAAGGCGAGGATTTCCATCTTCCAACAGGTTATCATCATTCTTCTTTTTTCCCTTGGAATGGGATTAGTGGTCAATACGCTCCGATTGAATCCCCTCCCCCTGATTGGGGATTGGTCCCACGGGTCTCTCCGGCTAAGGGGGGAAACGGATATCCCCATTATTTCCCTGGAGGATGCCACGGTAAAGTTCTTATCCGGCGAAGCCCTTTTCCTGGACGCTCGTTCCAGGGCGGACTACCAATCTGGGCACATCAAGGGGGCCTTAAATCTACCCGTCCACAAGGGGGGGTTCGGCGAAATGCTTCAGGCGTTCTCGCTGAAAATTAATCGCGGAAGGGAACTGATCGTCTATTGCGACGGCATTGGCTGTTCCTTAAGCCCTGAACTCGCCTCCGTACTAGAAGGCCTAGGGTACAGGGATCTTAAGATCTTGATCAATGGGTGGACCGAGTGGACGATGGCGGGAATGCCCTTCGAGGTGGAGTAGATCGCGTGAGGGGTTTTATGCGGTCCATCCTCAGCCTGTACGCCACCCCTTATACTTCTGTGATATTCCGCTGGGCCGTCGGCCTGATCTTCATCTATGCGAGTACTGATAAACTCCTCCATCCCTCGGCCTTTGCCGTCGCTGTGTATAACTATAAGCTCCTTCCCGGAAACTTCATCAACCTGGTGGCGATAACCCTTCCGTGGCTGGAGCTGGTGTGTGGAATCCTCCTCATCATCGGTTTGTTTCCCCGGGCAGCAGCCCTTATCCTGAGCATGCTCCTCATCCTCTTCTTCTCCGCTCTCTCCCTAAACCTCTACCGGGGCATCGATATCAGCTGTGGCTGTTTTGCCCTGAGCACGACTGCGGATAAGATCGGCATTTCCTATATGGCCAGAGACCTTCTGGTCTTGGCGATGAGCCTTCAAATCCTGTTCTTCGATGGAAACCTCGTGAGCATAGAAGGTCTTTTTCCCGCCAGGTACCGGTAGCCCGGGTAACTTTCTTGAATTTTTTGGCGTCTCAAGGTAACCTTTCGCCATGGTGACCGAAGGACAATTCATATCGGCTAGGGGCCAAACATGCAAGATATATTGCAGAAATTGACGGATATCGAAAAAGAGGGACGGCAAGCGGCCTTGGCCATCGTGGTCCATACAAAGGGGTCAACCCCGAGGAAAGCGGGGGCCAAGATGATCGTCATGGAGGATGGGAGTACCTTTGGAACCCTGGGTGGTGGCGGTCTGGAGAAAAAGGTCATCGAGGAATCCCTTGAAGCCCTGAAGGGGGGGAAAACGAAGCTGACATCCTTTACCCTCGAAGGTGACTTGGACATGATGTGTGGGGGTGAGATTGACGTCTATATCGAGCCCATCAACCAGCCGGCGAAGCTCATCATATTCGGTGCTGGTCACCTTACGAGGGCTCTGGCCCCCTTGATGCGGTCGATGGGCTTTCGGGTGACCGTGGTAGAGGATAATCCCGAAGTGCTAGGAGATGATCGCCTCGCGGATATCGAAGAGGTTAAGTCGGAGGATATGGGGTCTTACGCGGAAAAGCTTCCCCCCGAGAGCAACGCATACATTGTAATCGTTACCCGGGGATTCTCAAAGGACAAGGCCGTCCTCGAACACACCATCGGAAAGGATTTTCGCTATGTGGGGATGGTCGGGAGCGGGAAAAAAATTGGGACCATCAAGGAAGACCTGATTTCGAAGGGAATTGAGAGGGAATGTTTCTCCAAACTCCACGCCCCCATAGGCCTGGATATTGGGGCGGAGACGCCCGAGGAGATTGCCCTCAGCATTGCGGCCGAAATTCTCTCTGTCAAAAAAGGCAAGCCCCCGTCTCGGACGCGTGGAGCTTCCTCAAGGAGCGTGGAAAAGGGTGAGTAGGGAGGCCTCCGCCAGAGGATAAGAAATCTTATGGGCCCGATAATATTTCAGATTGGTCCCCTGAGCATCCGGTGGTATGGTGTGCTCATCATGGCCGGGGTAATCCTCGGACTGGTCCTGGCAGGGCGGGAAGCCAAACGGCAGGCAGTGAACATCGAGCTCATCTACGATCTATTTTTCTATATGCTCGTAAGCGCCGTTGTGGGAGCACGGCTCTACTATGTCATCTTCTCCTGGGATCTGTACCGGAATAACCTAAAGGAGATCTTCGCCTTCTGGCACGGGGGACTCGCTATCCATGGAGCAGTTGTCGGCGGAGTTGTTTCGGCATTGATC
>DAOVIU010000306.1 GCA_030673585.1 Pseudomonadota bacterium
CGGCCACCCTATGAAATCGTTCAAGCGTGAATGGATACAAGTCCTCGCTACAGAGCAGTATATCATTGCCCACCAATGCTTCCCTCCTTTAAGGCCTGGAAATTTCGGCGACTATGGGCATGCGCCTCTTATACGCCGAGGATCGAACCCTCATCATTACTCGTTCGATAAACTCTTCCCCGAATCCCCTCAGGACCAGTTCCTCCCTGGGTAGCCCCTCATCGATCATTAGGTTCAACAACTGATCGACCTCTCTGTAGGGAAATCCCAACTCCCCCTCGTCGGTTTGGCCTTGCCAGAGATCCGCAGAGGGCTCCTTTTCAATGATCTCCTTTGGAACACCCACCCTACGGGCAAGGTCCCAAACCTGGGTTTTATACAGGTTACCCAATGGGTTTATGGCACAGGCCATATCCCCGTAGATAGTTCCGTATCCCAGGAGGAACTCCGTCTTATTGCTCGAACCGAGCACTAGTGCATTGAATCGGGCCGATTGGTCGTAGAGAATGCTCATCCTCTCCCGGGCCATCTTATTCCCTCTCCTAATCTGATCCGCATCGGGAAAGGATTGGAAAAAGGCATCGATCATGGGCGTGATATCGATGGAAAGAAAATGGATCTCCAGCTGGCTGGCCACCTGCCGGGCATGCCGAATGCCATCGCCGCTGCTAATCCTGTAGGGCATATTAATACCATACACATTTCCATTTCCCAAGGCTTCTGCAGCCAAGTAAGCGCAGAGGGAGGAATCCACACCCCCCGACAACCCCAAAACCGCCTTATCGAAACCCGCCTCGTGAACCTCATCGCGGATGAATGTAGCCAAATCCCCGTGGACCTTCTTGTAATTCAGTCGTAAGGAAATCATCATCTAAATAGAGGACAGACGTCGGAGAGGAAAAATTACGATACTCACATAACATAAACCCTCATGGGGGTCAATTGTCAATTTGATTTGGGTTTACTACTTTTTATGGGAATTGTGATGAAAAAAAACAGTTGCAAATTGAGTTGACTTGAGGTCTTAATTAGGGTAATTAATTCAACGGGTTAATGAGGAGGAATTCATTGTCGGCTAAAGATAAACTATCGTACCTCAAACAGATAGAAGCCCTGAAGGAGATCAGCACGGCCATATCCTCTGACCGATACATAGAGGACGTGTTGAGGCTCATCGTGACCGTGACTGCCAATGTGATGGACTCCAAGGTTTGTTCCCTCTGGTTGATCGGCGAGAAGGAGGATTGCCTGAAGGTCAGGGCTACCCAGACCATGAATAAGGAATACCTGAAGGAGAGGAGCTTGAAGCTGGGTGAAGGGGTTGTCGGCAATGTGGCACAACAGAACAAGCCGTCCAACATCTTGGACGTCCTGAAGGAACCCCGATACAAGGAGAAGGAACTGGCCAAAAAAATGGGCCTTCGATCAATGCTCAGCGTTCCCATGCGGGTGAAGGATAGGGTCATCGGTGTCATAAATATTTACAAATCCTACCTCCACGAATTCACAAAAACCGAATTGGATTTGCTCACCACCGTTGCCAACCAGGCGGCCATCTGTATCGAGAATACGGAGTTAATGGTGAGGTCCAAGGTGATCCAAGAGGAATTGGAAACCAGGAAATCAGTTGAACGGGCAAAGGGCATACTGATGAGGGAGTACGCCTTATTGGAGGATGAGGCCTTTAGCCGAATCAGGAAGAAGAGCATGGACTCGCGGCGGTCGATGCGCGATATCGCTGAGGCCATTATTTTGGCCCACGAGATGAAAAAATAACAAAAAAAACTTGACAAAGGCCTAGGGATTTGGTAATAAAGCCCGAAATATAGCAGGCCACGATACAAAGGCGTATCGAAGAGACAAAGACGTCCATGAGACGAAGATGTCCTCAGTGTTTCATGGGCGTCTTTTTTTATCCCGACGAGAAAGGAGTAGAACGATGTCTTTGACGAGACCCAATGCAAGCGCAGCCACGAAAACGCGAAACCGGGTGAGCCCCGCCCCGACCTCGGGGATCTGCGTGACCTGCCTGGACGGTTGCCCAGGGCCATGCGAGGTGGGGAGATCGGCCCTGAGGGGCAGGGAGATGCTCTACCCCCAGCCCTTTGGCAAGGTGACGGCGGGATCAGAGAAGGATTACCCCGTGGACTTCTCGCATTTTAACATTCAGGGGAGCTGCGTGGGGGCAAGCGGGGTAGAAGCCGATTCGGATAGGGCCACCTTTCCGGCAGTGGATATCTCGACCGAGGTGGGGAATGGGGCCAAGATCAGAATGAAGGTCCCCTACTTCACGGGCGCCCTGGGCTCTACCGACATTGCCAGAATCCACTGGGAATCCATGGCCGTTGCGGCTGCTATCAGCGGAACCATTGTCGTCGTGGGTGAAAACGTGTGCGGTATGGATCCCGAGGCCGAATTCACGAACGGTACCATCAAGCGTTCTCCGGAGCTGGAGAGGAGGGTGAGAATCTTCAAGGATTGGTACGACGGCTACGGGGGCATAAGCGTTCAGTATAATGTCGAGGACGGGAGACTAGGCGTTCCCGAATACGCTCTGGAAAAGCTGGGGGTGGATATAATCGAGGCCAAATGGGGCCAGGGAGCGAAGGATATCGGGGGAGAAGTAAAGCTCCCCTCCCTGGAAAGGGCCCTCCAGTTGAAAAGCCGCGGATATATCGTGCTCCCTGATCCGGAAGATCCCGTTATTCAGGAGGCCTTTAGGCAGGGAGACTTCGAGGAATTCGAGAGACACTCCCGCCTGGGAATGGTGGATGAGGAGTCCTTTCTTCGGGAGGTTGAACGTTTGAGGGCAATCGGGGCCAAATACATCTCCCTCAAGACGGGGGCCTACCGCCCCGCAGACTTAGCCCGGGCCGTTAAATGTGCATCCGATGCAAAAGTCGATCTGCTCACCGTGGACGGCGCGGGTGGCGGTACCGGCATGAGCCCGTGGAGGATGATGAATGAATGGGGTATCCCCACGGTTCAGATTGAATGTCTCCTGTACCGATTTTTGCGAAGGCTAACCGAGAAGGGCGCTTCTATCCCCAGCTGTGCCATTGCGGGGGGAATTTCGCTGGAGGATCACGTCTTTAAGGCCCTTGCCCTGGGAACACCATACATCAAGGC
>DAOVIU010000007.1 GCA_030673585.1 Pseudomonadota bacterium
AGGGTTTCCGGATCAAGACCTTGGATGGTCGGGATGGAATCTTGGCCCATGTGAATCGTCCTGGGCCCTTTCGGGTGGGCAGGTACGGGGTCGATGTCGACGCCTTTGATGGAATCGCCATCCCATCCCTGGAAAGGGCCATCGAAAGGGAGGAATTGATCATTATCGACGAGATCGGCAAGATGGAACTCTTCTCAAGGCGGTTTCGCTCATTAATCCTGCGGATCTTGGCAAGCGAAAAGAAGATCCTGGGAGTTATACACCAGAAGACCGATCCATTTACCCATCGGATCCGGCAGTGGTCGGCCGTCGAAATATTGGCCGTTACGGAGGCCAGCCGAAACTCCCTTCCCTCCATCATCTTAGAGAAGTTAGGGGAAGATTCCCCCGTCGGGAGCTGAGAAATCTACCTTATTTTCCCGATTTCCCCGCCTTTTCGAGAAAGGGTTTAACCAGGTCGATTGGCACCGGAAAGACCACCGTCGAGTTGTTCTCCGTTGCCACCTCCGCCAAGGTTTGGAGAAACCTCAACTGGAGGGCCGCGGGATAGGTGCTCAGGACCTTTGCCGCGTCTGCCATCTTCTGAGCGGCTTGAAATTCGCCCATGGCGTTGATGACCTTTGCCCTTCGCTCCCTCTCCGCCTCGGCCTGCTTGGCCATAGACCTTTTCATCTCCTCGGGAAGGTCGACGTGTTTGATTTCGACCATGGATACCTTGATACCCCAGGGGTCCGTCTGCCTGTCCAGGATGCTCTGGAGCTCCTTGTTCATCTTTTCCCTGGCGGAGAGCAACTCGTCCAGCTCGGCTTGGCCGACCACGCTCCTCAGCGTGGTCTGGGCAAGCTGAGAGGTGGCATACAGGTAATTTTCCACCTCTACAACAGCTTTGTCCGATTGCATCACCCTGAAGTAGACAACGGCATTCACCTTGATGGAGACATTGTCCCGGGTAATGACGTCTTGAGGGGGAACATCCATCACCACCGTCCGAAGGCTTATCTTGAGCATCCTGTCAACGATGGGGATGATGAGAAAGATACCCGGGCCCCTGGGCGGAGTGACCAGCCTTCCCAGCCGGAAGACAACTCCTCGTTCGTATTCTCGGCAGATTTTTACCGCGGAGGCCAAAAGGATGAGGATGAAAAGAATGAATGCTGGAATGAAGATCATGTCATATCCTCCTTTTTAGATGAGTGGTCATATCTTTACTACCTTCAATGTAAGGTTGTCCACGCCGACTACCTTTATTTTTTCTCCTTTTTCAATCCTTTCCTCGCATACAGCTGTCCAGAGCTCACCGTGGATGGAAACAGTTCCCTCGGGAAAAATTAAAGACTCCGAAAAACCTTCTTCCCCGATAAGCCCCTCAATGCCCGTGGTGGGTTTTTTCCTGCGGACCCTGATCGCCATGGTGACGGCGAACAAGAAAAACCCCGCGCTCACCAATACCGCTGGGATGATCACGCCCTTCGAAATTTTCATATACTCCGGTAGATGTTCGGCGAGCATAATGGAGCCCAAGAGCATGCAGACAGCCCCTCCCACCGAGAGCATGCCGTAACTGGTTATCTTAACCTCGGCGATGAATAGTATTATACCGAGCAGGATGAGGGCCAATCCAGCATAGTTAATGGGAAGCATCTGAAGGGCAAAGAAGGCCAGGATGAGGAAAATAGCGCCGACGACCCCGGGCAAAATCGCCCCGGGATTGGAGAGCTCGAAGAAAATGCCATAGATGCCCAACATCAACATGATGTAAGCGATGGTGGGATTCGAGATGACATCGAGAAGTCGATACCTCCACCCCATCTGCCTCCGGTTGATGGATGTTCCCTTGGTCGCGAGGACCTTCTTCCGAGAATCGATCTTCACCTTGCGACCGTCTATTTTGGCCAAGAGGGAATCCAAGTCAGGGGCCACAAGGTCGATCACCTTGAGCTTCAGGGCCTCTCCCTCGGTGATGGATACGCTTTTGCGTACCGCCTTTTCAGCCCATTTGACATTTCTCCCCCGTTTCTTGGCGATCCCCTTTATCTGAGCAACGGCATCGTTGACGACCTTCTCCATCATGGCTTTGTTTTCCTTCTGCTGAGATCCCAGGGTCACGGGGTGGGCGGCGCCGATATTGGTGCTGGGGGCCATTGCCGCGATATGGGCGGCCATGGTGATGAATACACCGGCGGAAGCGGCCCTCGCCCCTGATGGGGAGACGTAAACAACGGTGGGGACGCGTGCAGAAAGCAACTTCTTGACGATGGTCCTCATCGAATCCATGAGTCCCCCGGGTGTATCCATCTGGATGATAAGGCATTCAGCCCCATCCTCCTCGGATTCGTCGATGGCCTCCGTGATGAATTTGGCCGCAACGGGGTTGATTACCCCGTTGATTTCGATGACGTTGACGTGTTTTCCCCCGGTGCCGAAGGCAGAGAGGCTCAAAAGGCCTACGCAAAATATAATGACCGAAAGGATCAGTCTGGGCCTCGCCATAGGGTTCCCCATTTGGTACAGTATATTATATACTTTTATATCCTATGTCCCAAGGGATGTCAACAGATTAGGCAAGCGGGTTTGCCAGGTATTCCGTCCTCCCGGGAGAAATATGGAGATGAGTTCCAGGATGAACGGCTCCTCTATGACGTGTTGGATTTTTTTCGGGATCGTTTCCTAACGGGGGGATAGCAGAACGTGATGAAATACTCATTGGGGACGTGGGGTTACAGAGATATCCTCATCAAATCCTCGGCGATAACCAGATTTCCTTGATATTCCTTTCTGCACTGTTGGGCGATATCAACGGTATCGCAAACCGGGTACAGATGGGTTAAAATCATTTTCTTGCACCGGGCCTCTCTCGCAATTTTCCCCGCCAAAGAGGGGGTGAGATGGCCCGGGGCCTTCATATCATCGGGCAAGGCCGATTCGATAACGAGGACATCCACATCTCTGGCAAGGTCAACGAGGCTGAGGCAGTAATCCGTATCTCCGGATATAGCGACGCTCTTCCCGTCGTGGGATTCTACCCGATATCCCACGCTCCCCGGCAGATGGTTCATGGGTTTGGCAATGATTCTGAAGAGATCGTAATCCAGGTTTTCATCGTACACCTCAGTAATGTTGATTCGAAACAGATCGGGTTGAAGCCAGTGACCGTATGCCCCCTGGATTGCGTGAAGGTAGGTTGCGAATCCCCTTCCGCCGATGATGGGAAGATCCCTTCTTCGTGGATCTTCACCGTACTTACACGCGAACACCAGGGGGACCAGGTCAGCTACGTGGTCCGGGTGGGTATGGGTATAGAGCACCAAATCCAGATCCAAATAGGTGATTCCCATTTTGAGCATCCTTTCGAGGGTTCCCGTTCCGCTGTCAAACAGCATGACCCTTTCGCCCATGCGCAAGATAAGCCCCGACGAACCGCGCTTGAGGGAAGGGACGCACGTTCCAGAACCGAGGATAGTGATCTCCATGTATGGCCCCCATTTTGTGAGGTGACGAACGAGATAAAACCTACCAGGTTTCAGCGAGGTCTTCAAGCTACGGGCGCGCAAGGGAATTCCTTCCGTGCAACCGAGCAATTTCAACGCAATGTTTTCAATCCGACGCTACGGAAGCGCTTTTCCCCAGGAACGTAAGGCAATTGACTCCCCCATGGAGGTCTGTTATTTTTTTCTTTGGCATCCATTTTGCTTTTACCATTTGCCATCATCCTTACGTTGAGGTCCTTGAATGCCCCGCCTTTTGTGGTCAAAGGGATTATCCATCGGCATCGTGACGTTTTGGATCATCATGATGGGGTTGTTGGTGGAAAAGGTTTACTTCCATCCCGCCGATGAATATCTGGAGCCGGAGGCCATCGGTTCCGAGGATCGGGTTCCCCTGGGCGAGAGGTGGATGGGAATCTACTTCAAGGGCACCAAAATCGGGTATGCCCATGAAACTGTCAGGGAGCGGGAACACGGCTACTCGATAGAGGAAAAGATCTCCATGAAGCTGATGGTATTGGGGCATTCTCAACGGGTGGATATGAACACGGAATGCACGGCCGATGCGAAGTTCAACCTCCGATCCTTCCATTTCGACCTGTTGATGGGCTCGAACCACATGAGAATCGAGGGCGAGGTCGTGGGGAGGAAGTTGGTCCTAAAGCTCCGTTCGGCAGGAAGGGTTACGGAAAGGACCGTTCCATTCGAGCATATCCCATTCTTACCGAACAACCTGAGGCCTTTTTTGGTTCAAAGAGGATTGGAAGCGGATAAACGCTACAGGGTCTCCATCTTCGATCCCTCAACAATGAGCCTGAGTAACGTCAATGTGATGGTAATGGGAAGGGAGAGAATCACCTTGGGAGGGAATAATCTGTTGGCCCATCGATTGAAGCTGTCCTATCGGGGAATAGGCGTCAACATTTGGCTGGATGATGAGGGTTCGGTTGTCAAAGAGGAGAGCCCGATGGGCCTGATTTTGGTAAGGGAAGAAAAGCACGTGGCCCAAGGACAAGGCTTTGGAGGGGAGGTCGATATCATCGAGGCGGTTGCAGTCCGTTCCAACATTCCCATAGAAGATCCCCGGGAGGTCTCCTTCCTCAAGCTTAAACTGAAACGCATCCCATTAACGAAGTTCCAGATGAATGGCGAGCGGCAGAGACTCACGGGCAAGACCCTCCAGGTCGTGAGGGAGGAATGGTCCGATTCTCCTCCCCTATCGATTTCACCAAATGGGAAGGAGGTTAAGGAATTTCTCAGGCCAACTGGTCTCATCCAGAGCGACCATAGCCTCATCAAGAGAAAAGCGGCGGAAATCGTGGGAACGAAGACGGGACCCGTCGAGGCGATACGAGCCTTGAGCGAATGGGTATATCGACACGTCGAGAAGAAACCAACCCTGAGTTTACCAAGCGCATTGGAAGTCTTGGAATCAGGGGTAGGGGATTGCAACGAACACGCCATCCTTTTGGTAGCCCTCCTGAGGAGTCTCGGCATTCCCTCGAGACCCTCTGTGGGGATTCTCTACTTTAGGGATGGTTTCTATTACCACGCGTGGGCCGAGGTCTGGGTAGGGCGATGGGTGACCGTTGATCCGACCCTGAATCAATTTCCCGCCGATGCCACCCATATCAAGTTCGTCCATGGAGATATCGAAAACTGGGTGGACCTGGTAAAGATTATCGGCCGTTTGGAAGTGGAGGTATTGGAGTACCGGTGATTCAACTGGTTGAGCTTACCAAACGCTTCGGCCACCTTGTTGCGGTGGACCATATCAGCCTGCACGTGAAAGGGGGAGAGATCTTCGGGTTTCTGGGACCAAATGGAGCGGGAAAAACGACTACCATCAAAATGCTCGCTGGCCTGCTCAAGCCCACATCGGGAAGGGCATTGATCGATGGGTACGATGTAGTGGATTATCCAATGGAGGCGAAGCGAGTAGTGGGATTTATCCCCGATCAGCCCTTTCTCTACGAGAAACTGACTGGGGTTGAATTTCTCAGGTTCATCGGGAGCCTATTTGGAATGAAGAAGGCCGAGATTGAATGGCGCATTTCGGATCTGCTAGGCCTTTTCGAATTGGACGGATGGGGAGATGAGCTGATCGAAAGTTACTCCCACGGTATGAAGCAACGCCTCGTTATGTCGGCGGCCCTTCTGCATAATCCGAAGGTCATTATTGTTGACGAGCCCATGGTGGGGCTGGATCCAAAGGGAATAAACCTGGTGAAAAGAATATTCAAACAGAAGAGCGAGGAAGGAGTTACCATTTTTTTGTCGACTCACACCCTTGAGGTTGCTCAACAGGTATGCCACCGTTTGGGCATCGTCAACGGGGGAAAGCTGATCGCCATGGGTACCTTATCGGAGTTGATGACGACCCTGGAGGATAAAACAGCCCAAACGGGAACTCTCGAGTCCCTCTTCCTAGCGGTTACGGGAAAAACCCTCGATGAATGAAGTCCTCTTGCTCCTTTGGCCCAAGGCCAAATCCATAGGGAACCGATTCAAGCATCGCCGTAACCGTGATCTCTTCAGGCCCATGGTCATGAGTATTCTGGTCTTTCTCTTTTGGGCCGTCATCTTTACACTCTTCTATAAAGTACTAGTCTATTTCAAATCCATTGAGATCCTGGGGGAGATTCTGCTGGCCAAACTCATGGACGTCGTTTTTCTCACCTTCTTCATGATGCTGATTATCAGTAACATCATCACCTCGCTTTCCACCTATTTCCTATCCGAGGATAACAGGCTCATTCTGTCGCTTCCGGTTTCCACCGGACAGGTCTATTTGTCCAAATACTTCATCACATTGGGTCATTCCTCGTGGATGGTGCTCATTTTCGGCATCCCCGTTTTCATGGCATATGGCACGGTTTATGGCGCCCCGATTAGTTACTACCTTTGGTTGGCGGTCATTCTCTTGACTTTTCTCTTGGTACCTGGCGGAGTCGGGGTTATGGCCAGCATGACATTGGTCAATCTCTTCTCCGCCAAGAGGGCTAGAGGGGTGTTGGTGGTTTTGTTTATTCTGCTTCTGGCAGCTCTCTACCTGTTCTTTAGATTCCTTCAACCCGAGAAGCTGGTCAACCCGGAGAAATTCTCCGAGCTCGTCGATTACCTAGCTATGTTGAGGTTGCCGACCTCGCCCTTTCTGCCATCCCATTGGGCTACCCGATCCCTTTTCCCCCTGCTCAAGGGTCGATTTGACGACAGCATGTTCTATTTCCTTTCACTGCTTTCCACGGGTCTCGTGTCGGTATTGGTGGGGAGTTGGGTTTGCCGGCTCCTCTATCACCGGGGATGGTCGAGATCTTACGAGTCTAGAGAGGTCAAAATAAAGAGGCTGCCGCTCCTGGAGGGATTGTGCGAGTTCCTGTTGAGGCCACTGCACGGGGCGACCAAGGCGATGGTGATCAAAGACGCGAAGATTTTCTTGCGGGACGCGAGGCAATGGTCCCAGTTGATTCTTTTGTTTGCCCTCGTGGTCGTCTATCTCTTCAATTTCAAGGCCTTGCCCCTGAATAAAGTTCCCGGCATTAGCTTTTACCTGGAGAATATCATCTCCTTTCTCAACGTGGGGCTAGCAGGCTTCGTTCTATCAGCCGTGGCTGTGAGGTTCATCTATCCTGCCATCAGCCTTGAAGGGAGGTCCTTTTGGATAATGATGAGCTCGCCCGTCGATATGAAGCGCCTCGTCTGGAGCAAATTCTGGACATCACTGGTCCCCCTTCTCCTTTTGGCTGAGGCCCTGATCATCCTCTCGAACATCTTCCTCCATGTCACCCAGTTTATGATGATCATCTCCACGGTGACCATCTTCCTCATTACCATCGCCATTGTGAGCATGGGAATAGGGATTGGGGCTGTTTATCCCCGTTTCAAGGTCGAGGATGTAGCCCAAATCCACTCCGGCTTTGGGGGACTGATCTACATGATCATCTGCGTCAGCTTCATCGGCCTGGTGATCCTCCTCGAGGCCTGGCCGACCTATCTGGTCTTTATGGCTCGTATGGGACATCGTTCCCTCAGTCCCCTGCAGTGGATGGAACTAATTTTCTGTTTTTGTCTCACGATCTCGCTCATCCTGACTGCCATCTTCATGCCGATCCGGATCGGGCTCAAGAGATTGTCTCAGATTGAGATTTAAGCCGTCCCCATGGAATTCATTTCCCGTGAATCGAGGGAATATATATGGCTATGAAGATCGATGGTTCCTACGGGGAAGGCGGAGGGCAGATTCTGAGGACCGCTCTGAGCCTTTGCGCGGTTTTGGGAAGAGATGTCGAAATTGAGCGGATCAGGGCTGGAAGGGAGAAACCGGGTTTGAGGCCCCAGCACCTAACGGGGGTGAGGGCTCTGGCTCAAATTTCCGGCGCGAAGCTGGAGGGAGACCAGATCGGGTCTCAATTCCTCACCTTCTCCCCGGGCAAAGTAAGGGGAGGGGGTTACCGCTTCAACGTGGCCGAGGAGAGGGGGAGTGCGGGTGCGGTCACCTTGGTTCTCCAGGTTCTCCTTTTACCCCTTTGCCTCAGCACCTCATCCTCAGAGGTGACGCTTCTCGGAGGAACTCATGTACCATGGAGTCCCCCCTTCCACTACCTCTCCATGGTCTTGCTTCCCACCTTGGCCAGAATGGGGGTTCGTTGCGAAGCCGGCATAGAGAAATGGGGGTGGTATCCGAAAGGAGGAGGGGTGATTCGGGTAAGGGTTATTCCCGTTGATGAGCTAAGATCCATCGACCTTTCCATCAGGGGAAAGACCAAGAAAATAATCGGCATATCGGCCTCGTCAAACCTGCCCGCCCACATCGCGCTCCGCCAGAAGGAGAGGGCCCATCAACGGATTAAGGAAAGGTTGAAGCTGCCAACGGATATCCAAGTCATGTACAGGGCTCCCAGTCCGGGACAGGGTACCGTCTTGTTCTTACTCCTGGAGTCGGAAGGGGGATTGTCGGGGTTCTCGGCGCTAGGGAGAAGGGGAAAGCGCGCGGAGAAGGTGGCAGATGAAGCCGTGGACCAACTCATCGAGCATGTTGATTCCGGTGGATGCGTCGATCCTCACCTGAGCGATCAGCTCATTCCCTTTGCAGCATTGGCCAGGGGGAAGTCCGTCTTCACCGTTTCGAAAATCACCCGCCATCTCTTGACCAATATCTGGGTGGTGAAGCAATTCCTCGATGTAGGGATCCAAGTGGAGGGAAGGGAAGGGGAGAGCGGAAAGGTGGAAATCCATCCTTGAAACAATAAGGTAATCCCGACAGCTTAGAGAGCTTAAGGCCTGATGGGATTTTACCGGTAAATCCGTTCCTTGCGAGTCACCCTTCCACCTTTGAACTTAATCACGGTGGTAATGTCCTGGTGTCGGCCAGGCTCGGAGAAGTAGAAGTAGGATTTGATCAACAGATTATTCGGGGAGAACCCCTCAAAGGACTCATAGTCCGGCGGTCCGAGCCGGACTAAAACCTCGGCCTCGCCCATGCCTCGTTTGATCAGACCGAAGTCCAAGAGATCTACCTGACCCGCTACGACCGGCGCGACCAGCGCTGCTGTCAGACAGAACATGACAAGGAAAACCCCTTTCTTCATGGAAACCACCTCCCACTTCAACAATAGCAGAACGAATTGAAGGTATTCAAGGGAAATATCAACTGGAACTTGAATTACCTTCGGAATGGATATTCGCCAGTTATTTGGCGGACACGGGGCGAGATCCATACGTTTTCTGTCAATTCCGGTCAAATGTGGATAATTTTTTCAGAGTTTATGAAAAAATTTCAGACATAGAACCGTGGGATATGGGGAGGAAGCGCCAAAAGTCAACATTTCGAACCCCTGATCCCCCGGTTGATTACCTCAATAGCGCAGTTTCGTGGAAGGCATGGTTTTTGCATAACAAAGCGCTAGTCGTTTTATCATACATAATCCTCTTCCTCATCTTGAAGAGATTTGATGCACATATTTTCGACCGAATATGCTCTAAAAAGCTGAATAACCCTGATAAATGGTCACGATCCCTTAGAGAGGGGGTCTTTTTTGTTTTTGCTCTCAACCATACATCTCCGACATTTGCCGAAAAGGAGGCAACGAAGCGATGAGCGAAATGCTCAGCACCGATTCTTATGACCGCGGCGATACCTATAGAGTGGGAGGCTATAGGCAAGAGGTACCATCTTCCTATTGGGATACGTTGAGGAAGATGCCCCTGCTTTCCCCCAGCGAGGAGAAGGAGTTGGCGGAAAGGGTTACCCTGGGCGACAGGGAAGCGCGAGACAAAATGATCAAATCAAATTTGAGATTGGTTCGCTGGGTAGCCTCCAAATACACCAACCGGGGACTTCCCATATTCGACCTCATCCAGGAAGGTAACATCGGCCTCATCAAGGCCGTTGAACACTTCAAGCCCAACAGGGGAATTCGGTTTTCGACGTATGCGACCCTCTGGGTTAAGAGGTCAATCGAGAGGGCGTTGGCCAATTATTCGCGAACAATTCGGCTTCCGGTTCATATTTCATCCGACCTCAATCGGTTCGGATGGGTAGGCAAGACTCTCCTCCAAGAGTTCGGCCGAGATCCAACGGATGAGGAGGTCGCCGGGCGAATGAAGGTCAACGTGGAGTATATCCAAAGGCTGAAGGGCATCGTAAAGAAAACCTATCCCATCAACGGAAGCCTCCGAGATGAGTATTCCGACCAGCTCTTCGGCTTATTTGAGGATATGGAGCGGTCACAGCAGGTGAGTTCGTGGTTGGAATTACTGACGGATGTAGAGAGAACGGTCATTACCCTTCGATTCGGCTTGAACGATGAGGATACCCTAACCCTGGAATCAATAGGGAAACGCTTTGGCGTAACCCGTGAGAGGATTCGTCAAATCGAGGGGAAGGCCATAGAGAAACTGCGAAAGATCACCAAAAAGAGAGAAGTCGACTTGAGCGAGATGATTTAGAAACCTCCAGCCTCGACTTCTTTCAGCATTTTTTTCCATCCAACCCGCCTCCTCCCTTTTCCCGTCAATGGCGACGGCGACCCCTTCGACTGGGATGCCTTTGCCGGATCTCCTCATGGCCTCCTGGAAGATTTTGTTCATCCGAAACGGGACTGCTCGATTTCAAACTTCCCCTCATATCGGTCTTTACCTTCACCTCTCACCCTCGGTGGGCACCTCGCTCCTCAAGCAGATTACGTTAATCACAGACCTCCAGTTTTTCATTGACTTTTATCGGTGAACGGGGCAACTTATTATCCGGAATAGAGGCTGAAAATGGGGAACAGTCCCAGGGACTTACGTTTTGTGGTTCATGAACACCACGCCTCCCACCTCCATTACGATTTCAGGTTGGAGATGGGAGGGGTTTTCAAATCCTGGGCAATTCCGAAGGGGCCCTCCATGAATCCAGCCGAAAAGAGGCTGGCCATCATGGTTGAAGACCACCTCTTGGAATACGGGGCGTTCGAAGGGATTATTCCGGAGGGACATTACGGAGCCGGGGCGGTGGTCATCTGGGATGAGGGATTCTATGTCCCTGCGGAGGAGGGGGATCCCCAGGAGCAGTTGGGAAAAGGGAGGTTCAGTTTCGAGCTCAAGGGGAGGACATTGAAAGGCGCCTTTTCCATGGCTCACCTCAAGGGGAGGGGCAAGGGGAATCAATGGCTTTTCATCAAAAGGAAGGATGAGCAAGCAAACTCCAACTTCAGACTGAAGGTTGCCCTCACGGAGGAGAAGAGGGAGAAGCTCGAGGTGAAAATTCCTCACTGTGAGACCGATTCCAACCCTCCTTAATATTCGAAGCAAAGGCAGTCCTCTTTGGAGAAGGGGATGGTTTATCCACAAAGGCGGAGTGACGGGTAGAAATGGAGATCTATCTGATGCAACATGGGGAGGCTTATGCCGAGGATCGGGATCCGGAACGGTCTTTGACCCCCAACGGAGAGGATCAGATTCACTCCAGTGGAAAGGCCCTCAGGAAACTGGGAGTCGATGTGGACCTTATCGTCTCAAGCCCCAAGAAGCGGGCCCGACAAACGGGTGAGATCGTGGCAAAGGAGTTGGGTTATTCCAAGGCGGCGCTTGAAGTCACG